>CALZIC010000180.1 GCA_945787285.1 uncultured Desulfuromonadales bacterium | reverse complement strand
GAGATGCCCGTCCGATTCGGCCACCGAAAGGGAGAGCTCAAGGGTCACCAGCTCACCGTCGCGCTGCCGGCCGCTGATGCGATGCAGCGCACTGACCAGCTCCTCCGAATGGTTTTTCAGATACGCCTCCGCCCCCTCCTGGTGGAATTCCGGACATTTCTCATGGATCAGCTGCTCAATGCTGACCCCGAGAACCTCGCGCTTGCTGTAGCCGAAAATGGCCTCAGCCTGGCGGTTGAAGAGGATGATCTGGCCGTTGCTGAGAAACGAAACAATGCCGTCGCGGGCCGTTTCGGTCAGGGTCCTGAAGCGCCTCTCCGACTCTTCGAGGTGGCGGGTCTTCTCGCCGAGATGGTCGATCATCTCGTTGAAGCCGTCGATCAGGGTGCCGATTTCATCGCGGCCCCGACGGGCAATCTTTTCTTCAAACCGGCCGGTGCGGACGATATCGCGGATTCCCTCGCCGAGGCGCCCCAGGGGGGCGGTTACAGCCACCTTGATCAGCCCGCCATCAGGCCGAGCAGGATGCCTCCGGAGTGGAGCAGGTCGGTGCGAACCTTGGCAATGGTCCGCTCCTGCAACCTCTGCATGGGAATCGAAACGGAAACGGCGCCGATCACTTCGCCGACCGTGTAATGGTAGGACTTATCCTGCTCGGGGGGGAACTTCTGGTGCAGAAAAGCGGGGGCGTCCTTCGGGTCGCCATGGCACTCGAGGCAGCTCTGTTCGGCGATCAGCGGCTGCAGGTAGCGAAACACCGGTTCTTTGTCGATGGTGGTAATGCGGTGAATACCGGGCAGGGTCGGATCGGCCGCCAGCTCCCTGAGCAGCCGGGATTCCACAGCATCCGGGGCGTTGTCCGGATTGCGGTAGCGGTCGGAAACCTGCCGTACCCGGTACCCGAGGTCGGCGGCCACCAGCGATCCGATACGGTTGGAGACCACCTGGGGAACCAGCCCGTAGCGCTCCATCGACAGGGCGACCTTCCCCTCCTGCAGCTGGGTGGAAATATACTGCCTGACCCGGATCGCTTCGGCGCCGATGATCCTCGCCTTCTCCACCGCCTCGTCAATCATCAGCGCCCGCTGCTGGCGGTAATTGACAAAAGAGTAGAGTGCGAAAAAAGCGAGCAGAACACACACAATGACCAGATTGATCTTGGTCTGCAGGCTGCGGTTGCGAAACAGGGCCATGGCGGCGTCCCTTTCAGGCAATGGTTTCAGATACGAAAACCCGGTTGAGAAACTGGCGCAGAATCCCCGCCGTCAGTCCCCATATCTCATGGGCGCCTACCGTGTAGAAGCAGACCGGATGGACCCTCCCCTTGTGCTGCCAGTCCTCGACCCTGAAAATCGAGGGGTCGAGCAGGCGGGCGGCGGAGACGTCGATCACCTCGGCGATCTCATCCCGGTTCACCTGCAGGGGGTAGGGATGCGGAATGACGCCGACAAACGGGGTGACGTGGTAGCCATGCACGGAAATGCAGTCGTCGAGCCTTCCGAGCACCTCGACATCGCCGGGGGCGATCCCCATCTCCTCTTCGGTTTCCCGCAGCGCCGTTTCGAGCAGGTCGCGATCCGATTCCTGCCAGCGCCCCCCGGGAAAGGAGATCTCCCCGCTGTGGTGGCTGAGGTGATCGGTGCGCCGGGTGAACAGGATGCGTTCGTTCCCCTCGTGCATATACAGGGGAAGCAGCACCGCAGAGGGGTGCAGGTCATCCTGCGGCAGGGCCCGCAGCCGATGGCTGCTGAGCCGCTGGCGGATATCGTCCGGATCGATCATCATCGCCTGCCCGAAGCGCCGTTCTCCTTGAGTCCGGAGATGGTGGCCGCATAGTCGTCGGTACCGAAAACGGCACTGCCGGCCACGAGGACATCGGCCCCGGCGCGGGCGATGGTGGCGATGTTATCGAGCTTGACCCCGCCGTCGACCTCGATCTCCACCGCCAGGCCGCGGCGGTCGATTTCGCGGCGCAGAGCCTCGATTTTGGACAGGCCCGATTCGATGAAGCTCTGTCCGCCGAAACCGGGGTTGACGCTCATCACCAGCACCAGGTCGATATCCTCGAGGATCACCTCGAGCGAGGAGACCGGGGTGGCCGGGTTGATCGACACGCCGGCCTTTTTGCCTAGGCTGCGAATCAGCTGGATGGTGCGATGCAGGTGGGGGACCGCCTCCTGGTGGACGGTGATGATATCGGCGCCGGCCTTGGCGAAGTCGGCGATATACAGATCAGGGTTTTCGATCATCAGGTGCACATCGAGGGGGAGGTCGGTGACCTTGCGCACCGCATCGACGATCAGCGGACCGATGGTGATATTGGGGACGAAGTGGCCGTCCATCACGTCAATATGCACATAATCGGCACCGCCTGCCTCGATGGCCCGAATTTCATCGCCGAGCCGGGCGAAGTCCGCCGAAAGAATCGAAGGTGCTATTTTTACCATGTTCTGCTCCAGTCGTATCATGGGGAGTATTCCCCTTATTTTTTAACAGATTTGGCCGCGGGGCCAATATCAATTATATCAGTTCTCGCCGCCAGAGCGGCGCAGCCGCACGGCAAAAAAAGCATCCATGCCGTCATGACGGTGGGGGAAGCTGCGCAGCGCCCCCGATTCGGTGATCAGTCCGAACCAGTCCTCGGGGACGACCCCGCGCAGGTCTTCCTGAACGAAACCGGGGTGCGCGGCGAGAAAATCGCTCACCACTTCGTCCGTTTCACGCTTGGTAAAGGTACAGACCGAGTAGAGGAGCACTCCCCCGGGGCGCACCAGGGGGGCGACCTGAGAAAGGATCGTCCGCTGCAGGGCGGCCAGTTCCTTGACATCCAGGGAGGTCCGGGTCCAGCGGCTTTCGGGGTTGCGGCGCAGCACCCCCAGACCGCTGCAGGGGGCATCGACCAGAATCCGGTCGAAACTCTCCGCCTCGACAAAGTCAGGGGCCTCGGTCAGATCCCAGGGGCGGGCCTCGATCTTTTCGCATCCGAGCCTCTGCGCCCCGCGCTCGATCAGCTCCACCCGCTGGGGGTGCTTGTCGAGTGCCAGAATCTCCCCCCGGTTGCCGGTCAGCGCCGCAAGGTGGGTGGTCTTGCCCCCTGGGGCTGCACAGGCATCGAGGATTTTGTCTCCGGCTTCGGCGCCCAGCAGGTGGGCAATGAGCATGCTCGCCTCATCCTGCACCTGGTACCACCCTTCGGCATCGCCGGGGAAAGGGTTTTCCGATCGCTTCTCGACGATGATCCCCTCCGGGGCGTAGCTGCAGGTACGGACCTGGTGACCGGCCTCCTCCATGGCGGCCAGCACCGCGGCGCGCTCGGTCTTCAGGGTGTTGACCCGCAGGCTCACCGGGGGCTGCCCGGCCAGCGCTTCGCCCAGGGCCCGCGATTCAGCATTGGGAAACTGCCGCAGCAACTCCTTGGACAACCAGCTCGGCAGGCTGCAGACGTGCTGCAGGTAGGGGCGGATCGTTTCGGGCGTCGGCCAGGGGATGGTTTCGCGCTCGCGCTCAAGACTGCGCAGCACCCCGTTGACCAGCCCGGAAACCCTCTCCAGGCCAACCTGTCGGGCCAGTTCGACGGTGGCGTGAACGGCAGCATGGGAAGGGACGCGGTCGAGTTCGAGCAGCTGGTAGGCCCCCAGGCGCAGCAACCGCAGCGCCCCCCGCTCCAGGCGCCCCAGCGGCTGGCGGGAGAACTGGGAGAGGGCGAAATCGAGACGCCCGCGCAGGCGCAGCACCCCGTAGACCAACTCGGTCACCAGCCCCCGGTCACGGGGGTCGAGCCGATCTCTTTTGGCCAGAGCGGCGTCGAGGGCCAAATCGGCGAAAGCTCCGTCATCCACGCGGGTCAGGATATCAAAAGCAATATGGCGCGGGTTGTAAAAATTCAAGGAGCTTCCTTTCAAAAAAGAGGTCCTTATATACGACCCCATAAAGAAAAAACAGGGGGCGTGCAGCACACGCCCCCTGAGACTATTCGGCCAGCCTGCAGTCCGGTTCAAACAACCGACATGCTCTCCAGGCGGCGCACCCGCTCTTCCATCGGAGGATGGGTTGAAAAGAGGTTTTTCAGCCCTCCGCCGCGCAGAGGGTTGACGATGAACATGTGCGCCGTCGCCTCGTTGACCCGGTGCATCGGCGCCCGGGTGTTGGCCGCTTCGAGCTTGCGCAGCGCACTGGCCAGGTAGTGCGGGTTGCCGCTCAGCTTCGCCCCGCCCTTGTCCGCCTCGTACTCGCGGGAGCGGGAAACGGCCATCTGCACCAGCATGGCGGCAATCGGCGCCAGAACCATCATCAGGATCATGGAGATCATGCTGCCCCCGCCGTCGTCATCGTCGCTGCCGCCGAAACCACCGAAAATGGCGGTCCACTGGGCCATGTGGGCCATGTAGGAGATCGCCCCGGCAATGGTGGCGGCGATGGAGCCGATCAGGATGTCGCGATGCATGACGTGGCTCATCTCGTGGGCCATGACCCCCATCAGTTCTTCGCGGGAGAGTATCTGCATGAGCCCCTCGGTGGCGGCCACCACAGCGTGGGTGGGATTACGGCCGGTGGCGAAAGCGTTGGGAGTCGGCTGGGGAAGGGTGTAGACCTTCGGCATCGGCAGGCCATTGCGCTGACAGAGCTCTGAGACCACCTCGAAGAGGGGCCCGCTGCTGACTTCCTGGCCGCGATACATCTTGATGACGACTTTGTCGGAAAACCAGTAGGAACCGAAGTTCATCACCCCGGCCATGACCAGGGCGATAAGCGCCCCGCCCTTGCCGCCGAGCGCCGCGCCGGCCCACATCAGAACCAGCGTGAGCAGCGTCATCAGGAAAACAGTTCTCAACGTATTCATGGAGCCGTCACCTCATATTCATTTAAGCGATTGGACTGCCTTGCCGGCCTCTAGTGGCCTGTTTGGTTAGTCCTATCTGTTAATTCTGGCCCTTTTGCTCGCTGTCTGCGTTACACCTCCTTGACGTAACGCTGGCTAGGCCTGCGTCGGCGTGCCTTGACAGCAACCAAAATGACTCAGAATTAGATGACACGATTAACCAAACAGGCCTCTTGAAGCCGGAATATTGAGTTACCCCCTAATTCTAAATACGAACGGACCCAAAATCAAGGGGATCGGCCAATTCAGACTCCCAGGGCAGTCCCTTCGGCAAGGGCATTGCCGCGGATAAAATCGGCTGCGCAGAGGCGCTTCTTCCCCGGCAGCTGCAACGCCCTGACCACCAGCACCCCCTCGCCGCAGGCGATGCGCACTCCGTCCTTAGAAGCCGAGACGATCGTTCCCGGCGCCTTGCCGGCATCCGGCTCGGGACAGGTGCCGGAAATCTTCAGTACCTGCCCCTGCAGATGGGTGTAAGCGGCGGGCCATGGGTCAAGTCCGCGCACCTGGTTGTGTATTTCGCAGGCAGAACGGCTCCAGTCGATCAGGCCGTCCTCCTTTTTCATCATCGGCGCATAGGTGCTCAGAGCGTCATCCTGCTTTTCCGGCGCCAGGGTCCCGGCGCAGAGCCTGCGCAGCGTCTCCTCCATCGCCTCGCGGCCGACAAGGGCCAGTCGGTCATGAACCTGCCCGGCGGTCTCCTGCGCGCCGATGACCAGCTCGCGCTTCACCAGCATGTCGCCGGTGTCGAGGCCGACATCCATCAGCATGGTGGTGACACCGGTTTTCTCCTCGCCGTCGACCACCGCCTTGTTGATCGGCGCGGCCCCGCGGTAGCGGGGAAGCAGGGAGGCATGAACATTGATGCACCCGTATTTGGGGATATCGAGAACGCTCTTGGGCAGAATCTGGCCATAGGCGACCACCACGATCAGATCGGGGGCCAGCGCCTTGAGCTCTTCGACAACCGAGGGCTCGCGCAACTTGAGCGGCTGGTAAACGGCAATGTCGTGACGCTGCGCCAGTTCCTTGACCGGCGGCGGAGCCAGCTTCTTTCCCCGCCCCTTGGGACGATCGGGCTGGGTATAGACGGCACACAGGTCGACCCCCGCATCGATCAGCCCTTCCAGGGTGGCCAGAGCGAAGTCGGGGGTTCCCATAAAGACGGTACGAATATCACTCGGCTTGATCACAGTTGCTCCCGTTGCTGTTCCATAATTTTTTTGTATTTTTTGCGGAAAATCCCTTTTTTCAGCGGCGACAGATGGTCGACAAAGAGAATGCCGTCCAGATGGTCGATTTCATGCTGAATGGCGATCGCCAGCAGCCCGTCGGCTTCGAGTTCCTCGACCACGCCGTCAAGGTTGAAGTAGCGGACCCGCACCCTGGCGCTGCGATCGACCTTGGCGTAATAGGCCGGAACCGAGAGGCATCCCTCTTCCTCGCAGGAATCCCCTTCGCGATGAACGATCTCAGGGTTGACCAGGGTAAAAAGTTGTGCAGGCTCATCGCTGCCGGAGCAGTCAACCACCGCCAATCGCCTGGCGACCCCGACCTGCGGAGCGGCGCTGCCGTCGAAAGCATCAACCGGTTCGGCGACCTGCTTGAGAACCGGGTCGGGATAATGCTTTATCGCAAGAAGTGCCATGAAAGAACCTCTTTCTCAGATGTAAAAGTCAGTCTTTCATGATAGGTGTCCCACGCGACAAAGTCAACCGTAAGCACGCACGCCAGCGAACCGGCAGAGCCCCACTCCGCCCGGCGGCAAACCCCATATTGATGACGGAAAAACAGAAAGGCGCCGCATGGGATTAATTTCTTCAAAAGTTCTGCAATATCCGGCCAATCGCCGGAAGCAAACGGCGTTACCCATTCAACCACCCGAAAAAACAGAGTTTTTTACAGTTGCAAAAACAATTTTACAGAGTAGAATCTGAACCATAAGAGTAAATATTTACCCCATAACTCAACCCGCCATTCCTTCTGATTTCCCCCCTCAGGCAGGCCACACGGAGGCAGCATCATGAAGAACAAGCTCATCGCAGCGAACCTGGCCGATCCGACAGAAGACTTTCACCCCGACCGCAGCATTCTCGACGCCTGGAAGGTCCTCTCCCGCCTCGGAAGTCCCTGCCGTTACGGCGGCAAAACCCAGAACGGCCTGATCGAATACCTGGTCATCAACCCGGCAACCGGCGCGACCCTGGTTTGCGGCCAGGGAGAAACCCTGCCCCTGGCCATGTGCGATGCGGCCCTGGCGGCACGAAACATCACCGCCCCGCCCTTGCCCTGACCCCAAACCGGCCGAGCAACCCAACGGCGGGGAGCAGTTCCGTAGGGTGGGGCCTGCCCCACCGAGTTCCTCCGCATGGAAACAGAAGCTATTTTTATTTTGGGGCTCAGGGAAGAAGGGGACCTCTTGTGGGAGCGGTTTTAACCGCGAATGGTTTTAGAGAATCGCGAATAGATTCGCTCCCACAGCAAAGCTCATAAAGGCAGGCTTTTTGTAGAGTGAGCTTGGCCGACCATCTCCCCGATGTTCAAACTAGAGCCGGTGGGGCAGGCCCCACCCTACCGAATCCGGCGATGCCCGCAGCAACCGCAAGCAGCCCCTTCAAAAAAAAAACGGGCCGAAGCTTTCGCTTCGGCCCAAGATCGAGCGGAGAGACTCGATGACTTAAGGGGTGTAGATTTTGAGCAGCGCGTCGGCCATTTCGGCCGGGCTGTCAGCCACGCTCACGCCGCACTCTCGAAGAAAAGCCTTCTTGCTCGCCGCATCCCCCTTGCCGCCGGAGATGATCGCGCCGGCGTGGCCCATGCGCTTGCCGGCAGGCGCGGTGGCACCGGCAATAAAGGCGGCAACCGGCTTGGTCATGTGATCGCGTACGAATTCGGCGGCCTGCTCTTCGGCGTCACCGCCGATCTCGCCGATCAGGATGACCGACTCGGTGGCCGGATCTTCCTCAAACATTTGCAGTACCTCGAGATGGCTGGTGCCGTTGACCGGGTCGCCGCCGATGCCGACGCAGGTGCTCTGGCCGATGCCGCGGGTGGTCAACTGCCAGACCGCCTCGTAGGTGAGGGTACCGGAGCGGGAAACGACCCCGACCGGCCCCGGCTTGTGAATATAGCCGGGCATAATGCCGATCTTGCACTCGCCCGGGGTGATGACGCCAGGGCAGTTGGGACCGATCAGGCGGGCCTTTTTCCCCTCCATGTATTTCCTGACCTTGACCATGTCGAGAACCGGCACCCCTTCGGTGATACAGATGACCAGTTCGATGCCGGAATCGACCGCCTCCATGATGGCGTCGGCACTGCCGACCGGCGGCACGTAAATCACCGAGGCGTTGGCGCCGGTCTGGCTGACCGCCTGTTCAACGGTGTCGAAGACCGGGAAGCCGTCAACAACGGTGCCCCCCTTGCCGGGAGTGACGCCGCCGACCATCCGGGTGCCGTACTCGCGGGCGCCCTGGGCGTGAAAGAGACCGGTCGCACCGGTAATCCCCTGGGTGATAACCTTGGTGTTTTTATCGATCAGAATACTCATCGTTTTCTCTCCTTAGGCCGCGGCCTGAACGGCCTTGACGATCTTTTCCGCAGCATCGGCCATGCCGTCGGCGGCGATGATATTCAGCCCGGATTCCGCGAGCATCTGCTTGCCCTTCTCGACATTGGTCCCTTCGAGGCGAACCACCAGCGGCACCTTGACACCGACCTGCTTGGCCGCTTCGATGACCCCGGTAGCGATAACGTCGCACTTCATGATGCCGCCGAAGATGTTGACCAGAATCCCCTCCACCTTCTCGTCGGAGAGAATGATCTTGAACGCCTCGGTGACGCGCTCGATGGTCGCGCCGCCACCGACATCGAGGAAATTGGCCGGGTCGCCGCCGTAGTGCTTGATGATGTCCATGGTCGCCATGGCCAGGCCGGCACCGTTGACCATGCAGCCGATGTTGCCGTCGAGGGCGATGTAGGAGAGATCGTACTGGGACGCCTCGATTTCCATCGGGTCCTCTTCATCGTAGTCGCGCAGGTCGCGGATGCGGATATGACGGAACAGGGCGTTTTCGTCGAAGTTGAGCTTGGCGTCGAGGCAAAGCAGATTCCCCCCGCCGGTCAGCACCAGGGGATTGATCTCGAGCAGGGAACAGTCGGTCTCGACAAAGCATTTGTAGAGCTTCACCAGCAAGGGCACCGCCTGCTTGACCTGGGCGATGGCGAATCCGAGCTTGAAGGCAACCTTGCGAGCCTGGAAAGAGGTCAGACCGACCGTCGGGTCGATCGCTTCGAAGAAGATCTTCTCCGGGGTCTTGGCGGCCACCTCCTCGATGTCCATGCCCCCCTCGGCCGAAGCCATCAGGGTCACCCTGTCGGTGGCGCGATCGACCAGAAAAGAGACGTAGAACTCATCGGCGATGTCGCACCCTTTTTCGATCAGAACCCTTTTGACCACCTTGCCCTCGGGACCGGTCTGGTGGGTGACCAGGGTCATGCCGAACATTTCGCGGGTATACTGCTTGACCTCATCGGCGGTCTTGGCGATCTTGACGCCGCCCCCCTTGCCACGGCCGCCGGCGTGAATCTGGGCCTTGACGGCCCAGGGGCCCTCTCCGAGGCGCTTAGCCCAGTCGCGGGCAGAGTTGCTGTTGTAGACCACGTGCCCTTCCGGAACCGGAACCCCGAAATTGCGCAGTATCGCCTTGGCCTGGTATTCGTGAACGTTCATAATACCCTCTTTTTGGTATGTGTGGTTACGTGATACCGCGCCCCGAAAGTGGACGCCGTCTCACCCCTTTCCCGTGAAGCCTGGCAAACCGGCTTCTCCCGCCCTTGCGGCCCGGAGTCGCTGTGCCCGATACATATTTAGCCTGAATAACAAACATCCTGCCCGCGACGTGGCCCGACCAATTACCACCGAGACGAACGCCACAGACATTTCCTCTTTTAAAAGGTGACTTTATTCCGTAAACGGCAAACAAAAAGTAACGCCTGCCAACCTAAATGTCAAGTGGTCTTACCAAAATATTTACTAAAATTAAAATATCCGTCATTTTTTCTAAAAAAAAAAGCCTGCCCGTTGCCTGCCTACAGTGTAGCAGACAAGCCGGGGCAGGCTTTTTGCGTATTTTCATTTTTTCAAAATGAGCCGGACTACTTCTTTTCCCAGTCGGCCAGGAACTTTTCGATGCCGACATCGGTCAGGGGGTGCTTGGCCAGCTGCTTGATGACGGCGGGCGGAATGGTGCAGATATCG
>CALZIC010000179.1 GCA_945787285.1 uncultured Desulfuromonadales bacterium | reverse complement strand
CCGCGATCTGATGTGCTATTGGGCGGTTCGTGAATTGGGGTTCACTGCCACAGGGCTTGCCACAGAACTGAACATGACCCAACCTGCGATAAGCCGTGCCGTTCAGCGAGGCGAAAAACTAGCAAGGGAAAGAGGTTATCTTCTGGAAATTTAACGAGAATCACAACCTTTGCATGAAATTATGGACGTCTCTTATCTGGGCGTCCCTCTTATCCTCGCGGGAGTTGGGCTGCATTGGATTTGAGACGCAATATACTCGATTCTCTGTTTCGAGATCTTGAAAAAATTCGACTATCTGGCATAGTATGTCGACAATTTGTCGACATACCATGCCTCAAAAGGTAAAAACAGGATTGAGATGGTTCTGGGCCTGCGCAAAAAAATCCCCCTCGAAGAGTTCGACTATCAAGCCTTGATGGGAGCACTGACAGAGTATGCCCGACCACGGGACAAAGTCACCGATCTGCTGGCGAAGGGGATCATCATCCGGGTAAAAAAGGGCTTGTATATTTTTGGCTCCGAATACCGCAAGCGTCCCTATTCTCGGGAAATCCTCGCCAATCTGCTTTATGGCCCCTCCTGTGTCTCTCTCGATTATGCCCTGCACTACCATGGACTGATTCCCGAGAGGGTTGAAATGGTGACCTCGGTCACCACAAAGCGTCCAAAAACGTTTGAGACCCCGGTCGGTCTGTTCAGTTACCATGCGGTGCCTGGGGCCGGGTTTTCCGTCGGTATGCGGTTGGTGGAGTTGCAAGACGGTAGTGCCTTTTTGCTGGCCTCTCCCGAAAAATCCCTGGCCGATAAATTGTATGTTGAGCGCGGCCTGAAGTTGAGTTCGCAAAAAGAATGCATGGAGTATGTCGTCGATTCATTGCGAATTGACCTAGAGACACTTAGGGGGCTTGACGACTCTTTGTTGGAGAAGTTGGCCAGGGTGTACAGGTCAAGAAAATTAAGGCTATTAGCTGGCGGCGTGCGTCACCTGATCAGGAGGCAGAAGCGGAAGAATGCATGAAGCGGTTCGGCAGATGCTGGCCAAATACGAGTGTGACCGGGTGGAGGATTATGCCCAGGCTCTGCGGGAAATTCTTCAGGATATTGCTCTGCTTGGATTGTGGCGGGCCAAGTTTTTTGACAAGGCGGCCTTTTATGGTGGCACGGCACTGCGCATCCTTTATGGCCTGGATCGCTTCTCGGAGGACCTCGACTTCTCACTTTTAGAGCCAATGGCCGACTTCAGTCTTGAGCGGTACAGCGCGGCGTTGGAAAAAGAGGTGTCAGCTTTCGGTTTTACGGTAAAGGTCGATTTGAGGAACAAGGCGGTGACCTCTGCCGTGCAGTCGGCATTTTTAAAAGCTGATACCGCAAATGAACTCTTGGTTATCCAGCCCGGTGAAGATATTGTCCGTCAGATTCCGGCCGGAAAACAGATCCGCATAAAAATCGAGGTCGACACTAAGCCTCCACCGGGGTTTGCCACGGAAAATAAATATCAGTTGCTGCCAGTCCCATTCAGCGTTCGTTCCTATATTCTGCCTGACCTGTTTGCTGGAAAAATGCATGCGGTGCTCTGCCGTAAATGGAAAAACAGGGTAAAAGGGCGCGATTGGTACGATCTGGTCTGGTATTGTGCACACCATCCCGCAATGAATCTGGCCCATCTGGAGCAGCGCATGCGTCAGAGCGGCGACTGGAGTAACGAAGAGGCCCTCGACCGGAACGAGTTCAAAAAAATCCTTGCAGCCAGAATTTCCGACCTTAATGTCAAGCAGGCTCGGGACGAGGTAGCCCCGTTTGTAAAAGACCCCAGGGCCTTGGAGATTTGGTCCCGGGAGTTTTTTACCGCTGTGGCCGAGCGGATCGAGGTGCGCTGAGATTCACTTCAACAGAACCTGGCTGACAGAGGGCCTTTTCATGGAAGGGAGAATGGGATACGGACCTCTCTTTCGACGAACTGAAATTTCATGCGTCGAGGGACTGAAGATCCTCGTCTCGGCAGTTCGATTCTGTCTCTGGGCCCCCGAAAGTTCAAGGGGTTAGCCAAATTGGCTAACCCCCTTATCGTTTGCCCTTTACCTTGTGCAAACAAAAGAGGGGGCGGTCACCCGCCCCCTGGTGAAGAGTAGGACCTTTCTCGAATCGCTACGGCTGGTACGCCACAACCAGCTGTGGGTGGTAAGCTACGTTGGAGTTGTCTCCTGAATAATACCCGATGTAGTCGTTGCCGCGGTCATCGTTGTCGTCGCGCTGGAAGTACAGCCGGAACTGGGTGGTGCCGCTATGGTTGATGGCGGCGAGACCAGCAGCGTTGAGGGAGCCTTCAGACCACGCCTCGCTGCTGAGCGCGTTGGAGAGCAAGGCCACCCCCGGCGCCGTCGCTGCGGCCTCGAAGTCGCTGTTCTGAAGCGCTACGTTGCTGCTGAAGCCGCCGGTCTTGGCATCGACAAGTAGCTGGCCGAATCCGGCGTCGAACGGATTGGTGCCGATCACCACGCCGGACCGCATCCGCAGAGTGGCGGAGACGATGGTTGCGCCGGCCGGAATCATTGAGGTATCGAACGACACGATCGACTTGTACTGACGATCTCTTGTAGCGTCGCCCGGTCGCAGCGCCCTGCCCCCAGTACTGGTGCTGCTTCTCCTACCACCGGTGTCGCTGTTCTCTGACGACTCGCGCACCCAACCGTCGTGCGCTCCGATGGAGGTGAAGGTCACCTGGACCATGCTGGCCGGTTCGATCGTAACCGAGATCAAGCTCGAGCCGGAGAGACCACCGCTGTCGGTCACCGAGGCGATGATGGTGTGGTTGCCGACCGAGAGGGTCGAGATGGAGATGCTCGGGCCGCTGCCGAGTGCACCGTCGAGGCTCGAGGACCACGAAAGGCTGGAGCCCAGATCGCCATCCTCGCTGTCGACCGCAGAACTGATGAAGGTCAGGCCCTCGCCCTCGGTGAAGGTCGAGCCGTCGGCCGGCGCGCTGATGGTGACACTCGGCTCCGTGTTGGCGATGGAGGTGGCGGTTGCGGTGACGATAATCGAGGCGGAGGCCGACAGACCGCCCGAGTCGGTCACCGAGGCGGTCATGGTGTGGGTGCCGACCGAGAGGGTCGCGGCCACCGAGCCGCCTGTTCCGAGTGCGCCGTCGAGCGATGAGCTCCAGCTGATTGAGGGCGTCAGATCGCCGTCCTCGCTGTCCGAGGCGGAGCCGGTGAAGGTCACCAGATCTGCCTCGCTGAAGGTCGAGCCGTCGCCTGGAGCCGAGATGGTGACGACCGGCGGTGGATTCTGGGGGACCGTGTCGATATTGAAGTCGAAGGTCATGGTTGCGCCCGACTCACTGATGCCGGAAATACGGTGGCCAGCCTGGTACACGATACCATCCTGGTAGGAATCGGTATTGGGCACCGTTTCCGGGCCGACTTCCGCTACGCCGCCCCCATGGTAGACGTCGAAGCGGTCACCGCGATTAAAGTTTTGCTCCAGTCCATATTGGCCGTCCGCCTGCAGCAACGCCACGCGATAATGCCTGCCGTTTTCCGGCCATCCGGCCTGCCCTGAATAGCCCTGGTCGTTGTTACTATTCTTTTTTTCGTCAATGTGCCAGATGGCTAGGCCCCCCTGGGGCATGTCACTGTCGAAACCAAGAGGCTGGCGGTTTTCGATCAGCAGGTACTCACCCTCAGGGTAACCGTCGGTGACCTTGTAGACGGCTGGGGTCGTCTCGGCGGCGGGAACCGAAAAGGTTCCCGGCTGGGAGATCTCGGCGGGGGTGATCCACCCGAGGCGGATCTTGCACCAGGGAGAAAAGTGGGGCGGGTACAGTTGGCTGCCATCGAACCCCCAGGGATTGGCCATTAACCCGTAAGACCCGATACCGGTGCCGTCCCAATCGGTGTCGTAGAGGTCGGGCTGGTCGAAGAAGTGACCGGTTTCATGGGCAATGACCCCGATACGGCCAATCTGGGAGCCAAAAGTCCCCCAAAGCCCTGGACTGATGTGATAGTCATAAACGCCGACCCCCTCGGTGGACACCCAGGCCGGTTGCATGGTCCAGCGATGGGACCAGATACGGTCCGTGTGATTCTTCCCATAAGCATCTGTTCCGCCCCATTCCGCCCCATAGCCGGAATGAAGGATGGTAATGGAGTCGATGAATCCGTCGCCATCGAGGTCAAAATCCCTGAAGTCGACGGAAGCATCCAGGACGCCGAGGGCTTCCCCTAACGCTTCCCAGATCTTAGCTGTCAAGCCCGATTGTCCCGCAGCATAATAGGCTTCGGTGCCGGACACATCAATCCACCCTGACATGGTCGAATTCAAGGTCATCTTCCCATAGGAGTTCTCCAGGTAAACCATCTTGATGCTACCGGTGGGAGCGAGGGTCGGGTGTGGGGCCTCGGCGTTAAACAACACCTCCAGGTCTGCCGAACTGGGGAGAATGCGGCGCTGATGGTCTGCGAAGCGGATCATAACCACCAGGTTGTTGATCTCCCCCAAAGGTTGAACCACCTGTGAGACCGTGAGGCTTTGCGCCGAGGCTACGCCTGGTCCTCTGGCGCGCATCGCCTTTATGATATGTTTCGCTGGAATAATTTTTTTCTTAAGCCCTTTGGCGCGCGGATTCGCCTTACCCACTTCCCAAGACGTCGGCACCAGGTGACCTTCGGTGCTGCGGCGGGCATAAACGTAGCGCCCTTTTTGCCGCAGGACGGTATACCCTTTGGCATCCTCCTCCCGGTTGAAGTGTTCGTCCCCGCGCAGGTAGAGAGCTATTTTCGTCCCGTCAGGTTGTTGGGCATGGAAGACGTGAGGACTGGCCGGAACGGCCGAAGAGGGGCGATAGAGGGCAAAGACCAGAAGCAGTGAGAATGCGATTAACTGAAACACCCGAGTTGCATAGTGCCAAAGGCAGAGACTGTCGAAAACGCCCTTGGGCTTGGTAACACACTTCTCTCCCGATTGAACAACCATGGTACCCCTCCCTTCCGGTTTAAAAATCGACAATGAAAGACATTCGATCTACCGATAAAACGATGGTTGTTTTTAAAAAGTAAACCAGGGGGAGAGAGGCTTTTCAATTGCCTCCGTCTAATAAAATTTCTTTCACAGTCATTCCTACCACTTAGCAGGCAGATTTGTCAGCGGGTCATAATCCCTTTGCCGAGGGTGGTAAAAACGCAAAGAAAAGACGGCTATTTTGTTAAAATCCAAGGGCCTTCCCAGTGCAATCGCTACATGGAAATAGCTCATGCTTGATGGCGTCGCAAAAAGTCCGCCCTACTGCCTTGCAGTGTTTTTTCAGGACTTCGACATACTATATGTATGCCTTCACCCCTGAAAAACCACTACGCCTTGTAGGACGAAATTTTTCTTAGCCATCTCATGACTTTTTGCGAATGCATCATGCTTGATAAGCAAGAGGCAATCTCTTGCCAAAAAAGCCAAACTCTTGCATTGAGCAGTCGCCGGCCTATCGAACAGGGTGAGGCGAGCTGATTAGGCCCGCCTCACCCTACTCGATGTTTTAGAAACTAGATATGATCCCGTGGGATCTTGTGATCCCAGTTGTCGGAGTAAACCCTTTTCTCCCCCTCGTAGGCATCGAGTTCCGCCACCAGGCAGAAATCGGTGGCAGTGGAGGTCAGCACCGTGCGGGTCACCGTCTTGACCAGCCAGTTGTTACGCCTCAGGCTGCGCACCGCCTGCACTTCCCCCCGCACCGAGTTGAACTCATCCCCGCGGTACCGGTAGGTTTCCACCGTCTTGCGCCGCACTTCCAGGTCAATCTCGTTGATCCAATAGGCCCCTTCATCCTTGAGCACTTCGAGGGTTGAAACATCGCGAGCCAGATCCCTGACAACCTTCCATCCGTATTTTTGCGGCACAAGCAACTTTGTTTTTTGCGGCGGTGCGCCTTCAGCCTCCTCGAATGGGGGCAGCAGATCGTCCTCCGCCCGGGGCGGGCGAACCGGCAGGCAGAGGACGCTGAGGGCGCCGACAATGGTTAAGCGCACCGGCTCGGGTGGCGGCCAGGCGATGGGCCAGTAGGAGGTTGAAATGGCGATCCGCAGCCGATGCCCCTTGGGGAAGGTTTGG
>CALZIC010000178.1 GCA_945787285.1 uncultured Desulfuromonadales bacterium | reverse complement strand
CGTTCCTTTAGAGGGCAACGATATTCTGCTCATCGCCGGTGGACTCGGCATCGCCCCGCTGCGCTCGCTGATCAACTACGTCATCGACAACCGTCGCGATTTCGGCAAGGTCGACATCCTGCTCGGCTGCCGCGACCCGCAGAGCATGCTCTTTTCCGAAGAGCTTTCCTGGTGGCAGGAGCGCATCGACATCAACTTCTGCTGCAGCGTGGATCGTGCCGCGCCGGACTGGGCCGGCAACGTCGGGGTGATCACCTCGCTGATCCCGGGGGTCAACCTCGATCCGTTCAAGACCTTCTCGGTCGTCTGCGGGCCGCCGGTGATGTACCGTTTCGTGGTCGACGAGCTGCTCAAAAAAGGGATTCCCGAGCGCTCAAAAAAGGGATTCCCGAGCGGCAGATCTACCTGTCCCTCGAGCGGCACATGAAATGCGGACTCGGCAAATGCGGTCACTGTCAGATCCACGATGTATACTGCTGCCAGGACGGCCCGGTCTTCAGCTACGATGTGGTCAAACAGATTAAAGGAGCGATATGATGGGACGGCCTAAAGTAGCCTTTTTCGACTTGTCCTGTTGCGAGGGGTGCCAGCTGCAGGTAGCCAACCTGGGCGAGGAGCTGCTCGACGTGCTGGGGCTGATCGACCTGGTGGAATTCCGCGAGGTCATGTCCGAGACGTGGCCGGGGCGCTACGATGTCGCCATCGTCGAGGGGAGCGTAGTCAACGAGGAATCGGAACAGCGGGTCCGCGAGATCCGCGAGCGCTGCAACGTGCTGATCGCCTACGGCTCCTGCGCCACCATAGGCGGGGTCAACGGCATGAAAAATTGCCGCCCCATCGAAGAATCGCAGGCGGCGGTCTACGGCGACAAAACCGACTGGTTCCCCGCCAGCAAAACCCGCGCCGTCGACCAGGTGGTACCGGTCGATTACTATATTCACGGCTGCCCGATCTATCCCCCCGAATTTATCAAGGTGCTCAAGGCGGCCCTGGCCGGGCTCTCCTACCAGGTGCCCGACTACGCGGTCTGCGTCGAATGCAAATTCAACGAGAACGTCTGCATGTACGACAAGGGGGTCACCTGCCTGGGGCCGATCACCCGCGCCGGATGCAACTCGTGGTGCATTAACGCCGGCAACGTCTGCTACGGCTGCCGGGGGATGGTCAGCAACCCGAACAAGAGCGGCGCCGAAGATGTGCTGCGGCGCTACGAGCTCAACCCGCAGCTGATTGCCAACAAAATGATGATGTACAACGCGGCGAAGGAGGGCGGCGATGAGTAGGAACCTGTCGGTCAACGTGGAATTTCTCACCCGGGTCGAAGGACACGGCCACATTGTGGTCGATGTCGCCGAGGGGGTTCTGAAAACCTGCCAGCTGCAGATCGTCGAGGCCCCGCGCTTTTTCGAGGCGATGCTGCAGGGGCGCTCGATCTTCGAGGCCCAGCACATCACCTCGCGCATCTGCGGCATCTGCGCCTGCGGCCACAGCCTGGCCTCGATCCAGGCCGCCGAAGCCGCCATCGGCTTCGGCCCCAGCGAGCAGACCACCAAGCTGCGCAAGCTGCTGCTGCACATGGAGAACCTCGACAGCCACGTGCTGCACATCTACATGCTGGCCGCCCCCGACCTGCTCGGGGTAAAGAGCTTCATGGGGCTGATGAAGGACCACGCCGACGCGGTACGGCGGGCCCTGCGCATGAAAAAGACCTGCAACGACGTCTGCGACATCCTGGTCGGGCGCCACGTCCATCCCATCTCCTGCGTGGTCGGCGGCTTCACCAAGCTCCCCGGAAAAAAGGAGCTCGAGGCGATGCATGCCCTGCTGCTGCAGGTCCGCGAGGACCTCGCCCCCACCGTCGAGCTGGCCTCAAGCCTCAAGTTCCCCGAGTTCGATCGGGACACCGAATACGTCGGCCTGGTCAGCGACGACGGCGAATACCCGCTGCTGTGCGGGGATGTCGGCTCTAGCGACGGGGTGCGCCGAGCCAAAGAAGACTACCGCGCCATCACCAACGAGTACCTGCTGCCCCACTCCTCGGCCAAGCATGCCCGCCTCTCGCGCAGCTCCTACATGGTCGGCTCGCTGGCCCGCTTCAACCTCAACTACGACAAGCTGCACCCCAAGGCCAAAGGGGTGGCTGAGGCCATCGGCCTGAAGCCTCTGTGCACCAACCCCTTCCTGAACACCGCAGCCCAACTGGTCGAATGCGCCCACTGCACCGAGGAGGCGATCGCCATCGTCGAGGACCTGCTGCACAGCGGCGTCGATGCCGCCGAGGAGGTGATCGTCGGGGTCAACGAAAACCATTCCATCCCGGTGCAGGCCGGCAGCGGGGTCGGCGCGGTGGAGGTTCCGCGGGGCATTCTGTTCCACGACTACCAGGTCGATGAGCAGGGGATCATCACTGAGGCCAACTGCATCATCCCCACCGGCCAGAACCTGCAGAACATCGAGGATGACATGCACAAACTGGTGCCCGAACTGCTCGATAAAAGCGACGAGGAGATCACCCTGGCCCTCGAGATGCTGGTGCGGGCCTACGATCCGTGCATCTCCTGCTCGACCCATTTTCTGGAGGTCGACATTGTCCGATAGCTCTGCGCAACAGGCCCTGCTGCCGCAACAGGGCCGTACGGCCCTCTATGTGACTGTCGGCAACCCGCTGCGCAGCGACGACGGGGTGGGGCCGTACATCGCGGCTAAAGCCGCCGGAGTCCCTGGCATTCTGATTCGGGATGCCGGGGAGCGCCCGGAGCGGGCCCTCGACTGGGCACTGGAGTTGTGCCCGGACAGGGTGGTGTTTGTCGATGCCGCCGATTTCGGTGGTCGCCCCGGAGAAGTCCGCCTTCTGCCCGCCGACTGCCTTGAACAGACCACCTTCAGCACCCACCGGCTGCCGCTGCCGGCCATCATGGACTGGATCGGCGAGGAAACCGGCGCCGAGTGCCTCTGCATCGGCATCCAGCTCGGCTCGGCGACGCTCGGCGAAGGGCTGACGCCTTCGGTGCAGCGGTCGGCCGACCGGATGGTCGGCTGCCTGACGGCAGCTTTCGCCCTCTGAAAAACCACCAAGCCCCCTTTCTTGCAACTCGCTCCCCCGGACGTATACTTCAGGTAGAACCCCTGAAACCTCATAAACGGAGGAGACAGATGTTAAAAGAAAGCATCATCAAACAACTCAATGACCATATTAACCTGGAATATTACTCTTCGAATCTCTACCTGCAGATGAGCGCCTGGTGTGAAGTCAAGGGCCTCGAAGGCTGCGCCTCCTTTCTGAGTGCCCATGCCCGGGAGGAACTCGGCCACATGCACCGAATGTTCAAGTATGTGCATGAAACCGGCGCCCTCCCCGTCATCGGCGAGATCAAGGCCCCCCCGACCAAATTCAACAGCATCAGTGACCTCTTCACCAAGGTGTTCGACCACGAGTGCCTGATCACCGGACGCATCAACGAGATTCTCTCCCACGCCATCGAGGCCGGAGACCATTCGACAGCGGCCTTCCTCCAGTGGTTCGCCACAGAACAGCACGAGGAGGAACACGTTTTTCACCAGATTCTCGACAAAATCAAAATCATCGGCGAAGAAGGAAGCGGGGTCTTTTTCATCGACCGGGCGATCGGCGGCATGGTCAAGCACTAAAGACCGTTCCCCGGCAAGCCATGAACCTCCAAGGACCCGCCGCAGGCAGCGGCGGGTCCGCCCCGGAGCAGACTTGACGATCATCGTGTCAGGGAAGCGTTGTTATGGTCTTTTCCCCTCTAAAAAAGATCATCCTTGTCTTTGCGGCGACGATGGTGGCGAGCCTGGTTCTGGTCGACATCTTTCTGCACTACGCCCTTGAATACACCGCCCTGCAACGCTGGAAAAACGAACAGCAGCAGTTGGCACAGAGCATTTCCGCCCTGGTGTCCGATGAACTCGACAACGCCATGCACGATTTGATCGTGGTCTCGAAAACCACCGCTTTTTCAGCACTCCCCTTTATCGACCGGATTTCCCCCGAACTCAACGGCCTCCCCGAAAATTTCGACAGCGAGAAGCGGACCCTGCTCGAAACCCTGCGCAGGCACTTCTCCGTCCTCTTTGTGGTCACTCCCGCAGGGGACCTCTACATCACCCACCCCTTTGAGGTGCAACGCAAGCTCCTCCGTCGCAACCTGGCAGACCGTCCCTACCTGCAGGAGGCCGCGCGCAAAAGCCAACCGGTCATTTCCGACAGCTTTTTAGGCGCCGACGGTGAGCTCGGCATCGCCATCGATGTTCCGGTGGTCGACGAGAAGGGGGGCTTGGTTCTGCACCTCGGGGGCTTCTTCCACCTCCCCCGACTCTCCCAGGTCGTCGCCAAGGAGCGCATCGGCCGCTTCGATTCCGCTTTTCTGGTCGACCGCCAGGGTTTTCTGATCGCCCACACCGATCCGGCCAGGGCGCAGCACCCCGACCGGGAGAGGTATCCCTCTCACCCCCTGGTCGCGCCGTTTCTAAGATCTCCGAGCCTTGCTTCCCGATACCACCAGGACCTGGTGAAATTCATTGACCCCGTTGACGGTCGGGACTACTACGGCAACCTCTATCGGCTCCGCAACGGTTGGGCTTTGGGCCTGGTCCGCGAAAAACAGACGTTGCAGATGGAAATCCAACCTCAGAGGTGGCGCATCCTGGCCCTGGTGGCCACCATCCTTCTGGCCCTCAGCGCGGTCGGCGTCCCCTTCGCTCGCCAGATCGGCCGACGCTGGGAGATGGCCGAAATGCAGGTTCAAAAAGCCCGGGACGAACTCGAGGCGCGAGTGGTGGAGCGCACCTCACAGCTGCTCCAGAGCGAAGAACGCCTGCGCTCGATCATCAACAACACCACCTCGGTCATTTACCTCAAGGACGTCGAAGGGCACTACCTGCTGGTCAACCGGCGCTTTGAACAGCTCTTCAGCTGGAAAAACGAGGAACTCGCCGGCAGGACCGATTACGACATCTTCCCCGACCACATCGCTGCGACTCTCCAGGCCAACGACCGGTTCGCCTTCGAGCAGAAAGAGGCCGTCGAATTTGAGGAGCAGTTTCCCCAGCGCGACGGACTGCATTCATACATCTCGGTCAAGTTCCCGCTGCACGACGAAGAGTCACGCATCTACGGTATCTGCGGCCTGTCCACCGACATCACTGAGCGCAAGAATGTCGAAGAGGACCTGCGCCGCATCGACCACCTCAAGAGTGAATTCATCGCCACGGCGGCCCACGAGCTGCACACCCCCCTGGCGGCCATCATGGGCTATTCGGAGCTGTTGCTGTCGGAGAGGGACGTAAGGAGCCAGACCGCCAGGGAATACCTGCAGACCATATTCGCCAAGGCGGTCCTTCTCGAACGGCTGGTCGACCAGCTCCTCGACCTGAGCCACGTGGCCTCCGGCCTGGTCGTTTTTCTCGAAAAAGAACCGGTCGACATCGCCGGGGAAATTCGCGATCACGTGATCAAGTTCCAGAGATCGTACCGCTATCACCATTTTATCTCCCACGGTCTGGCCAACCCCCTGCTCCTTCTGGTCGACCGGGTCAAGTTCCTGCAGGTCATCGACAACATTCTCGGCAACGCGGTCAAGTTTTCCCCCGAAGGGAGCGAAATCGTCGTTTCGTGCACCTCGAGCGAAACCGAGGTGCGTATTTCCATTCGCGACCAGGGCATCGGCATGACCCCGGAACAGGTCGAGCGAGCCTTTCACCGCTTCTACCGGGCCGACGTGTCCGAAACAGCCAAGCAAGGGCTGGGGCTCGGCCTGACCCTGGCAAAAAGCATCATCGAGTCCCATGGCGGCACTATGCTGCTGGAGAGCGAACTGGGAAAAGGGACGACGGTCTCCTGCATCCTTTCCCGCAATGAACGGGAGGACTGAATCTGAAGACAGGAGTAGCCGCACCGGGCACCCAACCGCTTCCCCGCCCCGTTTCACCGAGCCAGGCTAAAGAAATCCGCCGCAACGGCCGATAAGAACTCATCCCCAGAAGCTGACGCGAAAAGCCGGATCGCGAAGGAGGGCTGCCATGTTTACCGAAGAAGTGATCGAACTGATCGGGTCCAATCAGGTTTCAGGCTGGCTGGTCTATCAAAGCGATTTCTGGCAAGAGGTCGAGATCGGCGAATTTGCCGAATTTGCGCGACACGCCCCCGAGTCACAATCCTCAACCCGGTAACCCGAAGGCTCTCTCCCGGCCGGGTCGTCTAGCCCCGGAGATAAACCACCTTCCTCTGTGTTCTCTCCCATGACCAATCACAACTTAATTAAAAATAATCGTCCGACCGTTGACGTCCTCAAGTTGAAAATGGTATTCATTTTCCGGAGACAAACACGATAAACGAAAAAACACCTTGAAACGGAGAGTTGAAATGAAAAGAGTGATGGTGCTTTTGCTCCTGGCGACCGTGGCAGCCATGACCCCGCTGACCCTCATGGCCGAATCGAACACTGAATCTATCAAGCAGGGAGCCCTGCTGTACGACAACTGGCCCAAACTCACCGGCGCATCGCTGGCATTTCACCGGCATCGCCGGTATCTTCGACGCCCGGACCAAGACGGCTGAAGAGGTCAAGGCGGCCATCACCACCCTCGGCACCCTGCACGATTTCACCTCCTACCTCTCCGAAGAGCAGATCGAATCGCTGATTCAGTTCGTCAACCAGGGGCAGATCGACATCCACAGCGCCATCAATGACGAGGGGGCCGGCATAGGAAGCGCCGAAAAAGGGGCGCCTCTCTACGCGACTCACTGCGGCGCCTGCCACGGCGATGACGGTAATGCGATCGACTTCAAGGCCAAAAAGGACGGCATCCAGGGGGTCGGCTATCTGGCCAAGGATAATCCCCAGGAAACCCTGCACAAGATCCGCTGGGGGCACCCCGGCTCCGACATGCCGTCGCTGTTGGCTGACCACGGACTCGGCGATGCCGAAGCGATCGACATTCTGACCTACAGCCAGACCCTCGAATAGCCCCGTGGTTCGGGGACCAACGATAAAAAAGCCCCCTGGGCCTGCGCCCAAGGGGATCGCTTAATCTGGTGCAAAATGGACGTGCTTGGCTCTAATCCCCCTAATCTAGAAGACTAGGGGGATTAGAGCTTGCCTACCAATTACAGCAGTAATAATCCTCGCGTCCCTTTGCCCTTCGAGGTCATCCAGGTCAATTTCTGCCAAAACATGGTCTGCGGCCATTTTGGCAAGGCGGCGGTACTGGGGGAGGGAGCGTTCTATAAGTCCTTAGGTGAAACAAGCCCCCCCATTATGAGACGACAAATAAGAACGGCCCTACCTGGCTTTTAGGTGGGGCCGTTCCGTGTATTGAAATCTGTGAATTTTGATTCACAGATTGTAAGTAGAGCACTGCTCTGTTTCATTGGTAGTGGTAGCGGCACTGAACGACAATAATGGCATCCTCAGTCACCTTATAAACCAATCTATGCTCACGATCTATGCGGCGAGACCAGTACCCGGACCAATTGTGCTTCAACGGTTCTGGGTCCCCAATCCCTTCGAATGACTGTCGTTTAATATCTTTGATCAGCGCATTAAAGCGCTTGAGTGTTTTCTTATTAGTTTGTTGCCAATATAAATAATCTTCCCAAGCCTTTTCTGCCCAAGACAAAATCATTCCTCAATCAATTCATGTTGTACGGCTTTTCCGGCTTCCACTTCAGCGATCGCTTGGTTCAAGCGCTCTGCATTTTTGGGGCTGGCCATCAAGTAGGCTGTTTCCTCATATGCCTGGAAATCTTCCAGGCTGATCAATACCGCAGGCTTGCCGTTTTGCCGAGTAATCAAAACAGGCTTGTGATCATCATTCACCTTGTCCAGCGTACTGGCCAAGTGACTTCGAAATGCTGAATAGCTGATTGTGTCCATAGTGTTCACTCCTCTCAATGTACTTATCATTGTACATGTACGTATTGCTGTACGCAACATGTTTTCACCGCCTCCATAGTCCGCAA
>CALZIC010000177.1 GCA_945787285.1 uncultured Desulfuromonadales bacterium | reverse complement strand
GCGGCGAGGGTGAGGGTGCGGGTGACCGGTTCGCCGACCTTGAAGGCCGGGGGATCCTGGGGCCACTCTTCGACGAGTTGCAGTGTTTTGGCCGGCAGCCAGTTGCCTGCCGAAAGGGGTTGGGTGACGGGCAGCACGGTCAGCTCGATTTCAGGGGATTGCACCCGCCTGACCTGCATCCTCTGGTCGAACAGGCCGAATCGGGTGCGCGTCGATGCGGCGACCTGGCCTTCAAAGCGAACCGGGGCGATGCTGACCTGCCCCCTCTGCTGCGGGAAGATGGCGTAGCGCCGTTCCACCACCCGGTAGCGTTTGCCATTGCGGGTTGTTTCATAGGAGCTGTCGTCGCCGAGCTTTTCAACCAGCGCCTCGCTGCCGGTTAATTCCGGGTCGCTGAGGCTGGCATTGCCGATCTCTACCCGGTGGAATAGGCGCACGGTCAAGAGGACCTGTTGCTGGACATAGACTTTTTCCGGTCCGGCTTCGACTTCCAGAAACAGGTCGCCCCCGTCCGGACGGGCGGCAGCGGGGGCCTCGCGGACAGTCAGGTGAACGGCGCCGCTGCTGTCGCTTCCGAAGGAGATGGGGGGGATGGTGAAGATACCGCTGCGTTTCGCCATCAGGGTCACGACCCAGCTCTTCTGGCGGCTCATCTGGCCATTGATGATCGATATGTTGCTGCTCTGGTTCTGGCCGAGAATCTCGAAGTCCCGTTCGAGAGGGCTGAAATCAGGTTGGTCGTCAACGGAACCTTGTGCCTCGAATATGAGGCTGAACGACTCTCCGAGGGTGACCGGGCTGCGGTCAGCGCGGGCGGTGATCTCCGCAGCCGAGGCGGGTGACGGGAGAATCGGGGCGAGCAGGAATAGCAGGGCGATAGTGAAACGGATAATTACCATGGCTGTTCTTCTTCGCTTTGCGGCTGGTTGCGGTACTGGTATTTGAACTTACGGCGCAGCAGGCCGCCGGGATCGTCCGGGATCCGGCGCAGCCACTGCTCGGTGGCCTGCTGTTGCGGATCTTTTTCGACGCCATCGGGCATCGCCTGCCCGGTTCTGGCTTTATCGGCAGGGGGCGTTTGCTCTTCTGGTGCGGCAGGGCTGGCCCCGGCTTCTCCGTCCCCCGTGGTCTTTTCCGGCTGCTTCTGCGGGGGGACGTCGGACGGCTCAGCCTGTCGAGCAGAAGACGCCTCGTCTCCTCCGGAATCGTCTGCGGACTGCTGGTTCTGCTCTCCACCGGATGGCTGATCGTTGCTGTCGGTGGATGACTTCTGGTCAGAGGTGTTGTCTTGCTGGCGGTTCTCGTCGTCCTGCTGAGTTTCGCTGTCCTGGCCGTCTCCCTGCTGCGATGACTGCTGCTGTTGTTCCTTCTTTAGCTGCTCCCGGATCAGGCCACGGTTAAACCGGGCGTCCTCGTTACCCGGGTCGATCTTGAGTGCCGCCTCGTAGGCCGTGAGCGCGTCCTGAAATTGCCCTTGGCGGGCCAGGGCATTGCCCCGGTTGTAATGGGCGTCGCCAGAGGGCACATCCTGCAGGGCTTCGGCCGCCTGCCGGTAGTTGCCGGCTCGGTAGTGGGCCGCGGCCTTCCACTGCGGATCGTCGAAATCCTGCGCTGCCAGTTCCATGTCGCCCTCGGCAAAGGCCCGTGCCCCCTTCTGGTCCGCGCGCGACCAGAGTTGATCCCAGTCCAGCGCCCGGGCCGGTGCGGGGAGGGCCAGGACCCCGAGCAGGACGATCGTCAGAACTCCGCGTCGAAAGGCGAGGGCGGCCAGGGGAACCAGCGGCAGCAGCAGCCAGGGGCCCTGTTCCCGCCAGCGCTCGCTGGTCAGGGAGGTTGATTCGATCTCTTTGGCGCCGGGGAGCTTTTCGGTCGCGGAAAGGAGGCTGTCGATATCGCGCTCATCGATGCTCCACCGCTGATAATGCCCACCGCCGAGACGGGCCAGGTCCTTAAGCGGAGACTCTTCGAGTTTCGGTACAACGATGGAACCGGCCCTGTCCTTGAAGAAGCCGCCTCCTGGCGACGGGATCGGTGCTCCCTCCTCGGTGCCGATGCCGAGAATGCTCAGCCGATGTTCGCCCTGTCGCAACTGATCAATGGCCTCACGGCACCCTTGGGGCGCTGCCCCGTCGGTGATCAGCAGTACCTCGCCTCCCTGGATGCCGGCTTGGGACAATAATGCGGCGGCCTTTTCCAGGGCCTTGTCGACCCGGCTTCCCTGGGCCGGCATGATGGAGGTCTGCAAGCTGCCGAGCATCGCCTCGATGGTCGCGGTATCGTCGGTGAGGGGGGAGACGGTAAAGGGGGCCCCGGCGAAGACGACCAGTGCGGTCTGTCCCTCCTGCCGGCGTTTGAGAATATCGGCGACCTTGAAGCGGGCCCGCTCGAGGCGGCTCGGCGCGAGGTCGGCGGCATTCATCGATCGCGACAGGTCGAGAAGGATGACCAGGGCCGAATCCTTGCGGAAAACGGGCTGGGGCAGACGCTCCCAGGTCGGCCCGGCCAGTGCCAGGATCGCCAGCAGACCGGCGAGGGCGAGCATCGTAACCGATCGCCCGCTGCGGTGGCTGGTCTCCTTGTCGATGAGGATGTGGGGCAGCAGGTGGGCGTCGCACACCGCTTGCCAGCTGCCGCTGCGCAGACGGTTGCGAACCTGGCGCCAGATCAGCAGGCCCAGGGGGATTGCCGCCAGAAACCACAGTGGGCGTAAAAAATGAAAATCGTTCAGCATCGATTGGTTCCGTTTTTTTAACAATTATGCAGGATGACCACAGAGGCTCAGAGGCACAGAGAATACCTTAATGTCATTTCATGCCTTAAGGGGGGCCGTTTTCTCTCTGCTGACGGTAAACAACCAGCCCCATCGCCAGTATCAGAGCCGCACCCAGCGGCCAGAAATAGAGTTCGCTGGTCGGGCGGAAGGCCTGACTGTCCTTCTCCACCGGTTCGAGCTGGTCAATAATTCGGTAGATTTCCTCCAGCTCGGCAGTGTCCCGTGCCCGGAAATAACGTCCGCCGCTGGTGTCGGCAATCCCCTGGAGGGTCTTCTCGTCGAGGTCGGCCGAAGGGTTGACCCGGCGGTTGCCGAAGAAGGAGCGGACGATCATTTCGTCGGCGCCGATGCCGATGGTGTAGATCTTCAGCCCCGCCTCGGCAGCGAGTTCTGCTGCCTTTAAAGGCTCGACTTCCCCTGCGGTATTGGCGCCGTCGGTAAGGAGCACCAGCACCCGGCTTTTGGTATCACCCTCACGCAATCGTTTGACCGCCAGGCCGATGGCGTTGCCGATAGCGGTCTCCTTGCCGGCCAGGCCGATGGCCGACTCAAACAGCAGGGTTTTCACCGTTTGGCGGTCGAAGGTCAGGGGAGTCTGGATGTAGGCCTGACGGCCGAAGAGGATCAGGCCGAGCCGGTCGCCGATGCGGCGCTCGATGAATTCGCCGGCCACCTTCTTGGTGGCGGTGAGGCGGTCGACGGCCCGGTCGCCGATGACGAAATCCTCTTCCTGCATGCTGCCGGAGAGATCGACGGCCAACATCAGGTCGCGGCCGCTCACCGGCAGCTCCACCGCTTCGCCGAGCCACTGGGGGCGGGTCGAGGCGGTGACCAGCAGCACCCAGGCGATGGCTGCAAGGGCCAGAGGCCAGCGCGGCAGGTGGGCTCCGCCGGAGAGGGTAAACTGCGGCCGGAAGTCGTCCAGAAAAGGGACCTTCAGCGCAGCCTCCTTTGCTACGGGGGCCGGCGGCAGGAATTTCCGGATGAGGATCGGCAGGGGCAGAAAAAGAAACAGCCACGGCCATTCAAAGTGAATCATTCGTTTATAAATACCGGGGCTAGGGGTTAAAAAATCGGGGCTGGGGAATTGGGAAAAGCATTTGCTTTGCCAATCACCTGTCACTGATCACCTATTACTGCTTTTTGACCCAATCCCTCACCAGCCCAAGCAGCGCGTCCCCGTCAATTTCCACATCAGGACGATAGGGCGCCTCGATCAGAGCCCGGCCCGGCCCCTGGGTAAAGCGCCGATCGCCGAGGGTTTTGTCGAGAAAGCCGAGCCACTCCTCCCCGACCAGTCCGGCGCATTGACTACGGTCAGCTTTGCTGATGCTGACCCGGCGCAGCAGGGCGGAGAGTTCTGCGGCGAACTCGCGACCATCGAGCTCAGCGGGATGCCGGGTCTCAATGCGGCGTAGTTCGGAAAGAGCGACCCTCTTGAGGCGGCCGCGTCGCCGGATACGCTTGAAAATCCACAGAGCCGCGGCGACCATTACCAGAAGGCCGAGCAGCATCCACCAGCCGGGGGCCGGGGGCCACCAGTGGACGGCCGGGGGGAGATGGATGTCCCTTATTTGAAGCTGCTGCGGATCGATGTTCATACTCGGGTCAACCTCAGCCCCTGCTGCAGAGTCAGGGTAACGTCGCCGGCGGTGGAGCAGGGCAGCAGGAATATTCCGTTGCGGCTGCAGAGGGCCCGCAGGCGTTCTTCATGTGCCAGGAAACGTCGCTGGTAGTCGTTGCGCAGCCCACTGTCGCCGGTGTCGATGGTCATATCGCTCTTTCCGTTGCTGAGCCGGTAGCTCCCGTCAGGGGGGAGCCTTTTCTCCAGGGGATCATGGACGAAGAGGAGGACCACGTCGCTGTGGCGGGCCAGATCCTTCAGGTTCGCTTCGGCCCGGGCGTCGAGGCCGCGAAAGTCGCTGATCAGAAAAATCAGGCTCCCCGGCCGGGCTACCCGGTGCAGGCGGGCCAGGGACCAGGGGGCCTCACTGTCGGCCGATTCCCTTTTTTCGGCATCCCAGGCGGGGTGGCCTGCCAGGTGGCGGATGAAATGAAGGACGGCCGATTTGCCCTGGCGGGGGCGCAGTTCGAGATGGTCCTGCTCGGAGAAGACCATCCCCCCCAGGCGGTCGCCATGGGCAATGGCGCTCCAGGCCAGCAGGGCGGCGGCCCGGGCGGCGACCACTGCCTTGTAGGCGCCTCGGGTGGCGAAGAACATTGGTCTTCGGTAGTCGACCCAGACCAGCACCGGGCGTTCCCGCTCTTCGCGGAAGAGCTTGGTGTGGGGCTTGCCGGTGCGGGCGGTGACCCGCCAGTCGAGGGAGCGCACATCGTCGCCTGGAAGGTAAGGGCGCACCTCGTCGAACTCCATCCCCCGTCCCTTGAAGGCTGAAACGTAACTCCCCGCCTGCCGAGCACGCACCGCTCCAGCCCGCAAGGGGAGAAGGCGGGCCGCCTGGTGCAGGCCGATCAGCCCTTCGACGCTGACCCGGACCGCTTCGTCCGCAGGGACGGTTTCTGGAGCCGTATCATCTCCTTTGCGCCGGCGCAGCAGGCTCATGGAACAGCGATGCGGCTGAGCAGGTGGCTGACGAAGAGGTCGGGTGTCATCCCCTCGACTTCAGCCTCGTAGCTGAGCAGCACCCGGTGGCGCAGCACGTCGAAGGTCATGGCCTGGATATCCTCGGGGGCGACGAAATCGCGGCCGGCCAGCCAGGCGTGGGCGCGGGCGCAGCGGTCGAGGGCGATGGAGGCCCGGGGGCTGGCCCCGTACTGAACCGTACCCTCAAGCTCCTTGCCGTAGGCTCCGGGGTTGCGGGTCGCCAGAACGATCTGAACCAGGTAGTCCTCGAGGTTGTCGGCCATGTAGAGATCGAGGATCTCCTGGCGCGCGCCAAAGAGGGCCTGCTGGGAGATTTTCGTGGCCGCCGGTCGGGAGCTGTTGCCTCCTTGCCTTGCCTCGGCGCGGTTCAGGTGCAGGATGGCTTTTTCGTCTTCGGCCTGTGGGTAGTCGATGCGGATATGCAGCAGAAACCGGTCGAGCTGGGCCTCGGGCAGCGGATAGGTGCCGTCCTGCTCGATGGGGTTCTGGGTCGCCATCACCAGAAAAAGCTCGGGGAGCTTGTAGGTAACCCGACCTACGGTGATCTGGCGCTCGGCCATCGACTCGAGCAGGGCGGCCTGCACCTTGGCCGGGGCGCGGTTGATCTCGTCGGCCACGGTCAGGTCGGCAGGAAGCAGGTCGGGGGTGAACTGAACCCGGTGAAAGTCCCCCTCGATCCCTTCGCTGAGAACTTTGATGGCCCGGGTTTTGGCCAGTCCCGGAGCTCCTTCGACCAGCAGGTGTCCGTCGGCCAGCAGGGCGATGAGCAGGCGGTCGACCAGGCCCTGCTGGCCGATGATCTGGCTGGATATGTGTTTTTTGAGTTGCAGTATCGCGTTTCTGTTCGGCATGGCTGCTCCGTGGTTTAAAAAGTGGTCGCCATTTTATAGCATCAGGACTTTCGGTCAAGTCTCGTCATGGCTTGCGCGGCAAGTCGTTGAGCATAATAATCATTCACGCCGGGATTTCAAGGGCTGAGCCGTGGTTGGAAAAGGATTGCTGTTGCGTAAGGGTTGGTGTACATATGGGCGGAAATAAGCCAGTGATTGGTGATAGAGTACCAGAATCAGCCTCTCGCACTTTGCTTTTCCCCCGTGCTCCCCGTGTCCCCCGTGGTAAAAAGCCTTCGGGTTTTGTTCTGCGTGCTATATGCTCTCCAGGGATTTTAAGGGGCGGGCAAGAGATGCCTTTAAGGTTGAAATTATGAATAAAAAACAACTGCTGCAACGCATCATCGATCAGCTGAGCGAACAACTGCTGCAACGCATCATCGATCAGCTGAGCGCCGATCAAACCCTACTGTTCCAGGCGGCAAAAACCGCCCATGCGGCGGCCACCCACGAGGAGAACATCCCCGATAACAAGTATGCTACCCTTGGGCTGGAAGCCTCCTATCTCGCCCAGGCCCAGGCCAACCGGGCCCAGGATATCCAGGTGGCCCTCGAGGCGTACCGAAAGGTGACCCTGCAGAGCTTCGATGACGACAAGCCGATCCGCCTGACGGCGCTGGTGACCCTGGAGGATGAGGGCGGGGCGATACGCAGGGTATTTGTCGGGCCGGAGGCCGGCGGGCTGAAGATCGAGGCCGAGGATGGCGAAGTGGTCGTCATCACCCCCCAGTCTCCCCTCGGGCGGCGCTTGATCGGCAAGGTCGCCGGAGACGTGGTAGAGATGGGGAGCGGCCCAGAGAGCAAAGAGTACGAAATCGTGGCTATCGGCTGAGTTGCGCTGACAACGTTCATTGTTGCCGCCAATATCGGCGTTTTTAGAATTACGGAGTTTAGATCATGGCGCAACCCTGGAAAATTATCGATACCGTCGAGACCGATGAAGGGCCCCTTCAGCTGAGGCAGCGCGGAAAAAAGGACTTCCTCATCACCATCGGCACCCAGGTCCTGATGAACAGCATGGCTCACCTTTCCGAGGTGGCCCTCGGGCATCTCGCCTGCGACGGACTGTTGCAGCGCGCCGATGCGCGGGTTCTGGTGGGGGGGCTCGGCATGGGGTTTACCCTGAGGGCCGTTCTCGACAGGTTGTCGCCGACCGCCCGGATCACCGTCGCCGAACTCAACCCGGTGATGATCGACTGGTGCCGGGGGCCGCTCGCCGAAGTGACCGACGGAGCTGCACTCGACCCCCGGGTTGACATCGAGATTACCGATGTCGCCGAGTTCGTTCGCCGCCATGCCGACGACAAGGGGCTTGCAAAGTTCGACGCCATCGTCTTCGACCTTTACCGCGGGCCTCATGCCAAAACTGCCCGCAAAGACCCCCTTTACGGCAGCCAGGCCATCGACAATGCCAAGCGGGCGCTCAAGCCGGGAGGCGTCTTTGCCATCTGGGGGGAGAATTACGATGAAGGGTTCGACAAGCGTCTGCAGAGCGCCGGTTTTTCGGTCTCCACCCCGAGACCGGGACGGGGCGGGCTGCGCCATGTCGTCTTTCTGGCCCGTCTGAAGTAAAACGGTTGCCCCGGTTCTTTTGGTGATACACAAGGCCCCTCGATGAAGCTTCTGGATGGAATTCCCTATCCGGCACTGATACTTGCCGCGGTTCTGTTCGGCCTTGCGCCATTTACGCCCGAACCCCATGCGGTTGAAAAAGTGCGCATGCTTCTTTCCGGGAATCTGGTTCGGCCCCTCGATATTTTCGACCTGTTGATGCACCTGAGCCCCGCATGCCTTCTGCTCATCAAGAGGCTGTCAGGTCGCCGCCGCGGCAAAATTCAAGATCCATGAGGGTCTTGAATGTTTTCAACCTTTCTAGTGGAGAAACAATGAACGAGTTTGACCTGCAGGGCCGCGAGCATGTGGCATTGTGTGATCTTTTGAAGCTGACCGGCCTGGTCCATAGCGGGGGCACGGCCAAGCTGCTGATCGCCGACGGCCAGGTCGTGGTAGATGGCCAGGTGGAGCTTCGCAAGCGCTGCAAGATCCGCTCGGGACAGGTTGTGGAGTTTGGGGGAGAGGAGATTCGGGTCAGCTAGTGTCCCGTGCGGGTAGTCGTGTCAAAAATTCTGAGGCATTTTACTTGATGTCAAGACGCGCTGACGCAGGCCTAGCTTGCGTTAAGTCAAGGAGGCGCAACGCAGGCAGCGGGGAAAAGGGCCATAATTAGCAGACAGGATTAACCGCACGAGACACTCGTCACGGTACGACCATG
>CALZIC010000176.1 GCA_945787285.1 uncultured Desulfuromonadales bacterium | reverse complement strand
AAGGAGATCAAAATTGTCAACGGACACAAACGCGGTAACATAGAAAGAGCGATCCTCGGCGAGAAGGTCGGCACCACCATTCGAACATAAACCTCCGAACAAAGGAACACGCTATGCCCGGCAAACTTTTTTACAGGCAGCGCAGAAAATATGTCGACGGCTCAAAAACCCCCCGTTACCAGCTGGCGGCCGTATTCGGTGTGGATCTGAAAGTCTGCGGCAAGCACCTGCGCATGAGCGAGTTGAAGTTTCTCGCCGAGGAGGTCGGAGCGGAACTGGTTGAACTGCCACGGGGCCCCAAGCACCAGGACAAGGGCACGGACGACTAGGGTTCAGACCGCCGCCATGCAGGTGAATGAAGCCACGGTCCAACGCCGGTAGCGGCAGTTGTAGCAGGAGAGAATCTCCTCGTCGCACTGCTCGTCTTCCTCGTCGGCGCGAAAACCGGCGCAGCGGGCTGCGGCGGCCTTCGCGCCGCTCCAGTCCTCCTGCCCCCCGACAAAAACCTTTGTTCCCGACTCATCCCGAAACCACATGCCGGCCTCCTAGTATTTCTTCAATTGCTTGCGATGGCAGGTCTGCCAACTCACCCCGCTCCCCTGACCCTCGGTCGGGGTCACCAGCAGCACCAGCTGCCCGGCGATCAGCACCGTCTTGGGCTTCTTGCCGATCCGGACCCGCTCCTGTGCCTCGAGGGGTCCGCCGTCAAGAGCCTGCACCCGGTCGACCAGGGGGTGGGCTGCAAGTTCAGCGACGATCCAGACCTCGCCGGCTGCACCGAAGTCGATCCATCCCTTGAGACGACCGTCGTTCCCCCCCAGCCGCAGTCCGACCCCGGCCAGGGCGCCGACCACCCCCTGACCGGTCCCGCCATGCTCCGAGAGGTGAATGCCCAGCTCCTTTGCCAGGGCATAGGCGCCCTCCTTGTCAAGCACCTGCTCCTTGGCAGAGCGGCCGAAGTCCATCAGGCGCTGGCGATCCTTTACCCAACCCGTCACCGCCACGCACAGCCCGGGGTCGGACTCTGGGGCCGACTCCCGCGCCAGAAAGTCAGATGCATGGTCGATAAAGGGCTCGAGAGCTCCGTCCCGGACCACTGCGCTGAAACACATCGAGCTGTTGTGGGAGGTGTAGGGAATGTCGGGATGCACCAGCAATTGATGCCGGGAAACGAAACGGGGCTGGCCCCAACCATTGGCCTCGATGGCCTGCACCAGGTCGACCGCCAGTTCTCCGGTACCGCGACTTTCCAGATTGTCGGTATCATCGATACATACAAGTATTTCCATGGGAATTCTGTTCCTTTCAGCCACGGTGCGGCAAACACGCAAAAAGGGCTCTTCCCGGTGATGGAAAGAGCCCCTGAGCACGAACGAAAAGGCGCGGCCGCAAGGTTCTCCTTTCCAAAAGGGAGGCCATGCCGTTTCCAGCAAAACCCGTCGGCCACATGCCTTGAGGAGGATCCTTTTAGGCGATGGGGCTCGGAGAAGCGTTCATTCCATTTGCAAAAGGTATACTCAAAATGGGCCGGGCCGTAAGAGCCCCCCTGCCCGCCCGCCTTAAACTGCTGAATCCTTTACCCTGATCGGTTTCGAATACGAGCTTTCACAACAAGCCGATCGAAAACCAGAGGGGTTCAGGATGGACCTTCCGCAGCCAAGTGTCCCAAAATTACACACCCGCCGCGATGCAGACCGGAACAAACTGTCCCGAAAAGGGACAACGTCAGAAAGGCCGCCCCATGGCATCACCGTAGTTCACAAGTCCACCACAGTCTGCAGATTCCCAATTAAATGTATAGTCTTTGTTCTTCGACAGGTCGACGCAGGGGCATGGCATGCCATGCCCCTGCGGAAGGTGGGGGGGGGGAGATTAAACCCTTGGGGAATCAGGCGGCCTTTCTTCGCGCCAGCCGCTTGATGTTCAGCAGATTCTTGTACCCGACATTTTCGGTTGTAATGTTCCCCCCCATGGCACCGCAGCCGAGAGTAAGCGAGGGGACCAGGTCGTTGTAGAGAGCACCGATGGTGCCATGGACCGAGGGCTGGTTCCAGACCACACGGTTGGCCGGCACCCTGCACGCAAATTCGCTCGCCACCGCGTCATCCTCGGTGAAAACTACAGCCGAGTGCCCTGCGCCGCCGAATTCAAGCTGGCAGACGGCTGCGGAGATGGCCTTCTCCCGGCTGTCGGTGATGTACCAGCCGAGAACCGGGGAGAGCTTTTCGTGGCTCATCCAGTCTTCAGGGCCGGTAGTCGTGAGAGGAACCATCAGCATCTTCACCTCGGCAGGGATGGTGAATCCGGCCAACTCGGCAATCACCTGGGGCTTTTTGCCGACAATCGCCATCGAGGGGACACCCCGCTCCTTGTCGAACATCACTGCTTCGAGCCTGGCCTTCTCCTCTTCGCTGCACAGATAAGCCCCGTGGTCCTGGAACAACTTCAGGGCCTTTTCCGCCACCTGGGCGTCGTCGAAGATGACCGACTGGTCCGAGGAGCAGATGGTGCCGTTGTCGAAGGTCTTGGAGGCGATGACATCCGGGATGGCGGCCTGCAGGTTGGCGGTCTTTTCTATAAAGACCGGCACATTGCCCGGTCCGACGCCGAGGGCCGGGTGCCCCGAGCTATACGCGGCCTTTACCATGGCGCCGCCCCCGGTGGCGATCACCATGGCGACGCCCGGATGCCTCATCAGGGCGTCGGTCGCCTCGATGGAGGGTTCGGTGACCCACTGGATACAGTCGGCAGGCGCGCCGGCGGCGATAGCCGCCTCGAGCATGATCCGGGCGGCCTCGACGCTGCATTTCTGGGCCTTGGGGTGGAAGGCCAGACAGATGACGTTGCGCCCCTTGAGGGAGATCAGCGACTTGAACATGGTGGTTGCGGCCGGGTTGGTCACCGGGGTGACGGCCGCGATGATGCCAAAGGGCTCGGCGATGGAAATGATTCCGTCTTCTTCCTCGATAATTCCTACCGACGGCTTACCCTTCATGTAGTCATACACGACCTGGGTTCCGAAGTGGTTCTTGATCACCTTATCTTCGACATTGCCGATACCGGTCTCTTCGACCGCCATTTCCGCCAGCTTCCGCTCATTGGCCACGCCGGCCTTGGCCATGGCTTTCATGATTCGATCGACATCCTCCTGGGTCAAGTCCCTGAAAGATTCCGCCGCCTTCTCGGCCCTTGCCATCATCTGGTTGATCTGCGCTACGACATTTGACATGACTGTTGCCTTTCTCCTCATAAGGTGTTTTCAATTCCGGCCAAACTGTTTGATACTCTCTATTCAGCAAAGCGCAGACCAAAATATAGAACCATGTTATATTTTCTGGCGCGAGCAGATGGGCAGTCGCAAACCTTTCGCGATTACAGCACCCTAGCTCTCCATTCCGGTCGATATTAAATATCCGAAACGACAATACCGAAACGGTCCGCCCCGATTGTGACTCAAAATGGCACAGGTGTTGCTGATACACCTGTAGCAAAAGAAAACAATGTTCTTTTACCCAGAAGTAGAAGCGCCTCTGCCGGCGCTTCGTTCCTGAAGAGATGAATCGAGAGGTGCCTATGTTGTGCTCGGAACAGAACCGAAGGGAAGGTACGCTGGAGACCAAGGCGCGTTTTCTTGCGGGGGAGCCCCTGCCCGAGGGGCTATTGCCCGAAGTCATCCGACGCTCCTGGCAACGGTGCCTGGACAGGGGGGTGAGTGTCGAGCGGCAGGCCCGGGAGATCCCGGTTGTCTCTGCCGGTGCGATGAACGGGTTTCGTGAGCGGAGCAGGCGGCTGCTCTTTTATTCCGAACCGGTCATGGAACAGCTTCACGAGCAGATTTCGGGGACATCCAGCGCAGCCGTGCTCTGCGATGCGACCGGGGTGGTGCTCCACTCGGTGGGCGATCCGAACTTTGTGGAAAAGCCCCACCAGGTGAACCTGCAGCCCGGCGGACTCTGGACCGAGGAGGTCATCGGCACCAACGCCATAGGGACAGCCCTCGTCGAGCAGGTTCCGGTCTCGGTTCACAGCAGCGAACATTTCGCAAATATCAACCGGTTTCTCAGCTGTTCGGCAGCCCCGATCTTCGATTCCATGGAGAACATGCTCGGGGTCCTCGATGTCTCCAGCGACTGCGCCATCGACCACCGACATACCATGGCACTGGTGTGCATGTCCGCCCAGATGATCGAAAACCAGCTCTTCGCCCAGGAATGCAGGGGGGAGATCCTGATCCATTTCCACCTGCGGGCAGAATTTCTCGGCACCCTCTACGAGGGGATCGCCGCCTTCTCCCCCGATGGGCGCCTGGTGGCCGGCAACCGCGCGGCGCGGACCCTGCTGGGGCTCAACCGCCAGGGCACCCGAAAGCGCAACCTCGGCGACATCTTCGATCTCTCCCCGGCCGCCCTGGTCGAACAGGCCCGCGCTCTGCCACCCAAGGTTTCGAGGCTGCGCCTGCGCAACGGCACGGTGTTGTTCGGTCGGGTGCAGTTCGGAGCCGAGGCAGATCCCGCTTCCTCTCGGTCGGCTCGCCGCCCTGCCCCGAAGGAGCGGGCCTTGCGTGCGGAGCCTGTGACCGGATCCCTGCAGGCTCTCGACCTGGGCGATCCGGCCATGAGCGCTGCCATTGGCAAGGCGAAAAAGATCCTCGGCCACGACATCCCGCTGATGATCCAAGGGGAGTCCGGCAGCGGCAAAGAGATGTTCGCCCAGGCCTTTCATGCCGAGGGGCCGCGGGGCCAAGGCCCCTTCGTCGCCCTTAACTGCGCTGCGATACCTGAAGGGCTGATCGAGTCGGAGCTGTTCGGTTATGGCGAAGGGGCTTTTACCGGAGCCCGGCGCTCCGGCAGCACGGGGAAGATCCAGCAGGCCGACGGAGGAACCCTGTTCCTCGACGAAATCGGCGACATGCCCCTTTCCCTCCAGGCCCGCTTGCTGCGGGTCCTTCAGGACCGCACGGTCACGCCGCTGGGAGCATCGAGCTCCGTACCGGTCGATATCAAGATCATCTGCGCCACCAATCGCCGGTTGCGGGAGGAGATCAGCTCCGGCCGGTTCCGTGAAGACCTGTACTACCGCCTCAACGGCCTGCTCATTTCGCTGCCCCCTCTGCGGGCCAGAACCGACCGGGTCGCGCTGGCCCGCAGCATCCTGCGGACGCTGGCCCCGGGGGATGCTGCCGTTGGCTTCTCGCCGCAGGTGATCGATCTTTTTTCCCGCCACCGCTGGCCCGGCAATATCCGCCAGATGATGAACGTCATCCGGACGGCCCTGGCCTTGAGGGGAGACCGGGCCGAAATAGCCGTGGAGCATCTACCTGAGGATTTTTTGGAGCAAGCCGGAGAACTGCCGGAAAGCCGCACCCTTCCGGCGATTGAACACGATCAGGGTCCCGGGCGTCTGAAGTGCCAGGAAACGGTCCTGATCCGGGAGGTCCTGCGCGAAAACCACGGAAACGTCTCCGCGGCCGCCCGCAAGTTGGGCATTTCCCGCTCCACCCTGTACCGCAAATTAAAAGAAAAGGGGGAGCCTTTGCCCTAACGGCAGCCCCCCCTCAGCGTCCTCCAATCCCATTGATCACAGGTATTTATCGAGCCCCATATGCCGGGCCAGGCGATCAAAATCGCCGGCCCCCATCCGAACCAACCGGCGCAGGCAGGTGAAACCTTCAAAAGGCCAGGCGATGCGCTCAAGCCCGGGTTCCGTACAGACCTTGCATTCGGGGAACTCTCCGATCCCTTTACGGAACTGGGCCGCCTGTGCGCTGGACAACAGGTCTTCCATCCTGGAATCTTTGATATTGCCCAGGGAATCGGGAATCAGCGGGCAGGGGAAAACCTCGCCGGTATGGCGGACAAAAACCGTGTTGAACCCCGCGGAGCACGGTTTGTCCGCCGTGCCGGTTTTGAGGTAGTGCAGCATCGACTGCCGGTGAATGCTCCAGGCAAACTCTGGGCCTTCATAAAAGCGAATAACAGCCTGACGGTCTTCGGCGCTGAAGGTCAGGTCGTCTTCGAGATCGACGTTGCCGAACCGGTTGGCGGTGATGATGCACGGTGAAATTATGGTAAAAAGACCATGTTCCCGGGCGAAGGCGGCGATGCGGTCGAGTTCGTGCACATTGGCGGGGACGATGGTGGTTTTGATGCCGAGAATCAGGTTGGGGTGAATTTCCCTCAGCCCCTTGAGTCCGTCAATGGTGGCGCTGAGTTTT
>CALZIC010000175.1 GCA_945787285.1 uncultured Desulfuromonadales bacterium | reverse complement strand
GCCGATGGCCACGGCGGTCACGGTCGCCCCTTGGGAATCGGCCAGCGCCAGGGCCTGCTCCAGGGCACAGAGATCGGCCGGGTTGGCGATGCGCCGCAGACCGCGGTCGCGGATCGAGTAGCTGTCGGCGGTCAATCTTGCCGGCGGACGCGGATCGCAGGCCTCGCGCAGCAGCACGACTATATTTAGTGGTTTGTTTGCCATTTTATCGCTCCATTTTTCCGCAATTTCGTGGGGTGGGCTCAGCCCACCGTCCCACGAACGGTCCGGATCAGCACTGGTGGGCACAGCCCACCCTACAAAACCTCGAACCCAGAACCTCGAACCTGGTTTCCTACGTCATCCGGAAAGCAACCCCGAACCCGCCCTTGGGGTAGCGCCAGCGGGTGAAGGCGTCCTTCTGGCAGACCACGTAGCAGGTCCCGCACTCGAGACAGCCGTCATGAACGAAGGTCATCTTCTTGTCCTCTTCGGTCCAGGTGTAGCAGCGGGCCGGACAGCAGTTGGTGCAGGCCCGCTCGTCGCAACTCTTGCAGATTTCGGGATCGAGCTTTATGTGGGGATCGCGGTCGATGTTGAAGCTGGTATAGTCGAAGATTTCATCGAGATTGATTTTCATAGTGCTCTCCATCCGCTATAGACATCAGCCAACAGGTTTTTCAAACCGACCGTTTCTTTGACCTTGCGCAACAGCATTTTTGTCATGTTGTCTTTCGGCTTGCCATCGATGCGGTATATTTCATCCATCACGCTGCATACCAGCTCAGGATACTGGCTGTAGATACGATCGTTGTGCAGCATCTGCGGGCTACGCTTGTGAAGCTTGAGGTCCTTGAGGACAAAGCTCTCCTCCAGCATTTTCTGATAGGTCGTCAGGCTCGCCTTGCTGAAGTCGCGCCGCCGGTGCGCCTCGATGGCCGCTTTACCAGCTGTGACTCCGGACTGCGCCGCCAGGTTGATCCCTTCCAGGTTGAGGCCGGTGATAATGCAGAACGCGGCCGCATCGCCAGCCACCATGATTCCGTCGCCCACCAGTTCGGGCATCATGTCGTAGCCGCCCTTAGGCACCAGATGGGCCGAGTATTCGAGCAGCCGTCCGCCCCTGAGGAGCTTGGCCACCTGCGGCTGATCCATCAAATTATTGAGCAGATCGTAAGGCGTTTTGTCGGTTTTGGTGAGGCTGCCCAGTTCCAGGACCATCCCGAGCGAGAGGGAATCATAATTGGTATAGAGAAAGGTTCCTCCCCGAACTCCGGCGGTATTTCCGACGATTTCGGTCGATGCCCCCTGCTGGCGGACAAGACCGAAGCGGTCATCGATCACTTCCTTGGGCATGTCGATCAGGGCCTTGATACAGACGCCCTGATTGTCGGGGCTGAATTTGCCCTGTCGCAAACCGGCCTTCTTGGCGGTAAACGAGAGGACACCGTCGGCAGCAATCACCACCGGCGCCCGGAGTTCGGCGCCATCGCGCAGCAAGGTGACTCCAACGACCTTGCCTGCTTCAAGGATGACGTCATCAACGGTCGAACGGGTCATCAGGGTCGCACCGGCCTTGACGGCCTCTTGTGCCAGCCAGTTATCGAATTTAGGCCGAAAAATCGTGTAACCGTTGTAGGGGGGCTTATCCGCGAGGTCATTATCGAAACTGACACTGAAGTTCGACCCTGGGGTGATAAAAGACAGGTTCTTTTTGACGATATGCCGCTCCCAGGGGGCCTGCTCCCAGAAATCGGGAAAAAACTCTTCAAGAGCCGTCAACCGGTGGAGCACGCCACCGAACATATTTTTTTCGCCGGGGAAATTGCCCCGCTCGAGCAGAGCGACGTCGAGCCCGGCTTTGGCCATGGTCAGGGCCGCCGACGATCCGGCCGGTCCGGCGCCGACGACGATGGCGTCAAATGTGCGTTTCATGCGGTACCTCCCGTAGCTGATTTGACCCGCTCGATCAGAAGCGGCAGAACGTCCCGCAGGTCGGCGACGAAACCTTCGTCCGAATTGGGAAAGATCGGCACCTTGGAGTCGATGTTGACCGAAACGACCTTCTTGGAGTCCTTGATCCCGCCGAGATGGTGCATCGAGCCCGAGATTCCCAGGGCCAGGTAGAAACGGGGGGCCACGGTTTTGCCGGTCTGCCCGACCATGCGTTCAAACTCGGCATAGCCGAGGTCGTAAACCGGGCGGGTGACGCCGAGCGAAGCGTTGAGCAGGCGGGTCAGCTCCTTGACCTGCTCGAAACCCTGTTCGTTGCAGCCGAGCCCGACGCTGACCATGACCTCGGCCTCGGTGACATCGACGGTCTGGGGATCGGGGGGGATGCGCTCGACGACCCGCGACGGTCCGGACGCAACCGCAGCCGACGGGCTCCAGGTGTTCGTCTTTAGCTCGCTGCGCTGCATGGAGGGAAGGACCACCGCGCTCAAAACCCGCGGATTCATGGTGAGCACCAGCGAAACGCTCTGGTCCCAGAGCTTCGACTCGGCCACCTGTGCGCCGAGAACCTGGCGCATAATCTTCAAACCATCGTCCTCGCCGTCGTAGCCGATCGCCTCGGTAAAGAGAGCGGCCTGCAGCTTGGAGGCGAGCAGCGGCGCCAGGGACCCGCCGAGGTCGTTGTGCGGAAGGAGCACCACCTTGGCGCCGAGTTCATCGGCGGCCAGGGCCAGAAGCTGCCCCTGTGCCTCGATCGAATCGGCCGCACCGGGGCCGGCCTCGATCAGGGTGACGCCGGGGGTGCCGTAAGGAGCGAGCTCTTGCAGCGCGTCAGACTCGGCCCCGGCAAAGGCGACCGCCGACCAGGCGCTGTCGAGGGTCTTGGCCAGCCGGGAAGCCTCGGAAAGAATTCCCTTGCCGGCATCGTCCAGTTCCCCTGAAGAGAGGTCGATGAAGACCAGGACCTCGGCCGGAGGACTCTTTTGTTGAGCATTGCTGCCTGTCATCAGATCTCCCTCCCCACCTTGTGTCCTTCCCAGATGGCCATATCGACCTTGCGGGGGGCCACGCAGTCACCGACCCGGTGGAGTTCCTTGACCTTGCCCTTGAGAGCGAAGTAAAGGTCGTCGTCCACATCCTGGCCCATGGCCAGCACGATGTTGTCGTAGGAGTCCCACTCGTCCCAGACGTTGGAATAGACGTTGAACCCTTTGACCGTCTTGGCGCCGATTTCTCCGCCGACCTCCATGACGGCGATGTCGGGGGTAAAGGTGACCCCCTTCTGCAGCAGTCGCTGTCGGGTCAGGTAAAGGTCCTGGGTCGGGCCGAGTTCGGCGCCGATAAAGAGGCTGGAGCAGATAATGTGCACCGTCTTGCCCTGGTCGGCGAGATACTCGGCGGTCGCGGTGGCCCGGTGGTGACCGTCGTAGTCGATCAGGCAGATTTTCTCGCCCAGTTCAGGCTTGCTGTCGAGCACCTGCCAGACGTTGTAAACACCCGGACCGTCGGCGCCGCCGACCGGGTGGGCCTTGGGCTGGCTGCCGGTGGCGACGATAACCGCGTCGGCTCCGGCACTGAGCACCTGCTCGGGCGTGACCTTGGTCTCGAGTTCGACCTTGACCCCGGCCTTGTCGACCTGGTCTTTTTCATTACGGATGATGACGCCGAACTCGTCGCGGCCGGCCCCCTTCATGGCGGTCCGCACCTGGCCGCCGAGGGTGTCGTTGCTGTCAAACAGGGTGACGTCGTGACCGCGGCGGCCGGCCATCTTGGCCGCCCACATCCCGCCGGGGCCGCCGCCGACGACCATGACCTTTTTCTTCACCGGGGCCGGCGTCAGGGTCCCTTCGCCCCACTGCTTCTCCAGCCCGACCGCGGGGTTCTGCACGCAGCCCAGGGAGCGGTTGATCCCCATGCGGCCGATGCACCCCTGGTTGCAGGCGATGCAGTAGCGGATATCCTCGAGACGGCCCTCCTCGGCCTTCTTCGGCAGGAAGGGGTCGCAGATCAGTGCCCGGCACATGCCGATCATGTCGGCCTGGCCGGCGGAAAGGACCTTTTCGGCCATCACCGGGTCGTTGATTCGCCCGGTGCAGAAGACCGGAAGGTCAACCTTCTCGCGAACGCCGGCAGCCAGCGGAATGGTGTAGCCGAGCGGGGTGTGCATGGAACCTTCGACCAGGTAGAGGTTGTAGAAGGTGGCAATCGACAGGTCCACGAAGTCGATCAGGCCGCTTGCTTCGAAGAGCCCGCAGATTTCCTGCACCTGCGCCAGGTCGAGACCGCCCGGAATCATCTCGTCGGCGCACATGCGAATGCCGAGGGTAAAGTCGTTGCCGACCGCCTTGCGCACCGCCTCGATAAACATCAGCGGGGCGCGCATGCGGTTCTCGAGGCTTCCGCCGAACTCGTCCTGGCGGTGGTTGGTCAGCGGCGAGAGGAACTGCCGGGCCAGGCTCGAGTGGCCGAACTGCAGCTCGACCCCGTCGAAGCCCCCCTGGCGCACATGCTCGGCGCTGATGGCGAAAAAGCGGCAGACTTCCTGGATATCCTCGTACTCCATCGCCTTGGGGGTCTCGCGGAACAGCACGTCGGGCACCGGGCTCGGCGCCCACACCGGCAGGCGCGAGATGCTGCCGTCGCACTGCTGACCGTTATGGTTGAGCTGGCAGAAGATCTTGGTGTCGTACTGATGGACGTAATCGGTGATCTTGCGGAAGCCGGGAATGACTTCGGGATGAAACGCCTCGACCAGCTTTTCGTAGGCGGTGTCGGTGGGATGGACGCTCATCTCTTCGGTGGTGATGAGTCCCGCACCCCCTTTGGCCCGCTCCCCCCAGTAGTACATATGGCGTTCGCTGGGCATGCACTTCTCGGCGAAATTTGTCAGATGCGGCTGAAAGGAAATGCGGTTTTTCACTTCCACCTTGCCGAGTTTCTGAGGCGAAAAAAGATTCTGGAACATCATGGTTGTAACTCCTATGGATTGTCCATTTACCACCGACAGGCGCAGGCAGCCTGTCAGGCAGGTGATTTCGTAGGGTGGGCTCTGCCCACCATTGACGGATCGGGAACCATGGTGGGCGCAGCCCACCCTACTAAAAGTTTCAAACTCAACTCACCGCAGAGAGCGCAGTTCGTAGGGCGGGCTCTGCCCACCAATGACCGGTCGGAAAAACCACGGTGAGCCGAACCCACCCTACGGATAAATTCTCGCTTTTACCCTAAGCCGCCGACTCCTTCACATTCGCATCGGCAATCGACGTCACGCAGCGCTCGAGGCACTCGGGATCGCCGCCTTCGATATCGTCCTTGAGATGGTAGGCTACCGCCGGGCAGCCGCCGTGACACTGGTCGAAGCGCTTGCAGTCTTCGCAGGAATGAATGCGCAACCCGCGGAGGGAGTCGAAGATCTCCGAATTGTCCCAGATCTCCTTGAAAGTGTTGTCACGCAGGTCCCCCGCCTCGAAGCGGTCGGTCTGCATAAAGGCGCAGGGATAGACCTTTCCGGTCGGACCGACGCAACAGGTGAGCTTGGCCGCGCCGCAGAGGTTGAGCCCCAGCCCCTGGCGCTCCTGGGAAGTAAGGGAGAAGAAACTGTCTCCGGTGCGCACATCGCCGCTGCCCTCGAGCCAGGCCGAAAAGTCCAGCAGCTGCGACGGGTTGGGCCGCAGCTCCTCCCAGTTGTCCGCGCCCCGCCCCGAAGGACGAAAACGGCTGACCCGAAGCGATACCCCGAGAGAGTTGGCCAACTCGTGCAGCGCCGGGACTTCGTCGGCATTGTTGACCGTGAGCACCGTATTGATGCTGGTCGGGATCGAAGAGGCCGCCAACAGCTTAACGGCGTTTATCGCCGCATCGTAGGTCCCCTCGCCGCGGATCGCCTCGCAGGTTTCTTTTTTGGCCCCGTCGAGGCTGACCTGAATGGCGACCAGCCGATTACGCGAGAGCCTCTTGATCAGCTCGGGGGTAATCAGGGTGCCGTTGGTGGAGATGCAGGTCATGATGCCCCGCTCGTGGCAGGCATCGAGAATCTGCCCGAAATCGGGACGCATGAACGGCTCGCCGCCGCCGAAGTTGACCTGAAAGACCCCATCGTCATGCAGTTGATCGACCAGGGCCAGAGCCTCGGCGGTGGAAAGCTCACCCTCGGCCGGTTCGGCCGAGGATGACAAACAATGCCGGCAGCGCAGATTGCAAGCCAGGGTCACTTCCCAAGTCAGGTTCACCGGGGAACGCATCCCCATTTCAACAAATCGGTTACTCACGGATGAACCCCCTTTCAAGAAGCTGTGCCAAGAACTTGCCTACCTGCTCT
>CALZIC010000174.1 GCA_945787285.1 uncultured Desulfuromonadales bacterium | reverse complement strand
CGCCTCGTATCCTCTTGAAATATTCTACGACGGAAGCTGCATCGTCTGCTCCACCGAAATCGAAACCTATCGCAAAAGCAACCCGCAAAACCGCCTGGCGTTCGTCGATGTAAGCGATGCGGGTTTTGATGCAGAGCGATACGGGAAGAGACTGGACGAATTCATGGCCTGCATGCATGTTCGCAACGGCGCAGGGCATTTTCACACCGGGGTCGATGCCTTTGTGGCCATCTGGCAGGCCTACCCCTCAAGCTCGGCTTACCGGCTGCTCGCTTTCGGAATCTCCCTGCCCGGCATCAACCTCGCGGCCCGGGCCGGCTACGCAGTCTTCGCCCGGTACCGTTACCTGCTGCCCAAGCGGCCAAGCGACTGCGCTGACGGAACCTGCCGAATCGGAGCCCACGGCAAGTCCACCAGAAAGGGGTAATTCCCGCCGGATCACTCCCCCGGCCCCCGGCGATGTTTTTTGAGATCGCTGAACCAGCCGAGCAGCCTGACCACCCCCCCCCAAAGCTCCTCCCGAAGCCTGCGGTACCAGGGGCGCTGGCGCCAGAGTTCGTAATCGAACTCCCGGCAATGGGCGAAGTCCGCCTCGAACAAACCTTCCATCTCCCTCGCCAGGACGGGATCCCGCAGCTCCTGGTTCGCTTCGAGATTCCAGCGGTAGTTCCAGCGGTCGGCATTGTACGAGCCGATGCTGAGCCAGCCGTCGCACAACAGCACCTTGGCATGAAGAAAGCGCGGCTGGTATTCAAAAATCCGGATTCCGTTGCTCAACAGGCGTTCGTAGTAGCGACTCGCCATGTACCGCACCCCGGGATGATCGGTGCGCGGCCCCGGGAGCATCAGGCGAACGTCGGTCCCTTTTCTGGCCCGCCGCCGCAGGGCCCGGCGCAGTTTCCAGGGGGGGACGAAGTAGGCCGTCGCCAGCCACACCCGGTTTTTCGCAGCACGGATGTGCCGAACGTACGAACGCATAATTTCCGAGGAAGCCATGACAGGCCCGTGCACCACCACGCGGCCGATGGAACCGTCCTCAAAACGGGGGGGATCGGCGGGGGAATCGATGACCAGGGGGAAGTCGGACCAGCGCTGCCAGGTTTCGGCAAAGAGTTCCTGCCAGTCGGCCACGTTGGGGCCGCGCACCTCGATCATGGTCTCGTGCCAGTAGCCGTCCGGAAGGGCATCGGGATCGAAAGAGTCGGTGATACCGGCACCGCCGGTAAAAGCTACCAGGCCGTCGACCAAAAGCAGTTTGCGGTGGTTGCGGAACAGGTTGCGGTGCCACCTGCGGGTGCGCAAGGGGTTGTAGAAAGCCAGCGCCACCCCCGCATCGACCAGGCGCTGGCGGTCCTTTTTACGCAGCCACAACGCCCCGAAGGCGTCGAGCAGCAGGTAGACCTGCACCCCTTTGCCGCGCGCCGCGACCAGGGCCTCGATGAAACGGTCGGCCACCCTCCCCGACTCGAAAAGGTACGTCTCGAGCAGAACATAGCGCTGCGCCTCCCCGATGCTCTCCAGCATGGCCGCATAGAACTCCCGGCCATCGACCAGCAGGCGGAAACGGTTCCCGCCGCGCCAGGGAAACCGGTATTTGCGCTTTGCCTTTCGCGCGGAACTCCGCATAAGCCCCTTTCCGGGTCAGGATTTGCCCATTACCTTAGCCCTTAAAGGATATCGCACATGAGAGAATACGAACAGAGGGATGGACGATTTTCATGCCTGAAACCTACCGGACACTCTACCAGTAGAGGTTCCAGCGGAGACCGACATCGGTGGCATAGCGGCCGTAGACCTTCTGTCTCGAAAAGCTGAGGTTGACGCTGCTTGCGGGGCCGGTCACCAGGGTCTGCTCCAGCTTCACCTCCGTGCTCCGGTGAGGATCGCCCAGCTCGTGCCAGATATGCCGGGCCGCAGCATGAATCTTCCAGCGGTCCCCGAGGTTCAACAGCGCCCCGACCGAACCGCCGCCGCCGAAGGAAAAATTGTCGCGAAACCGACCCGAGACGAGCAGCTCCGTCTCGGCCAGCGCATAGCCGAGCGCCGCCTCGCTGCCGTAGCAGAAGCCCCCCCCCGGGGTGAGTTCATAAACCAGGTGGTCGTCGCCGTCGTCGAACAGGCGCTGCACCAGGCCGGTTTTCACCTTCCAGGAGATCGGCTTGAAAAAACGGCTGCGCGGAGAAAGGGAGACGATATCGACCATGTTGAGGTTGTAGAGTTCGAGCTTGCGCCGCTCGGGGTAGTAGCGCAGTACCAGGTCGGCAAAGTCGATTTGAGATCCGGCGATGTAACCGGCGTCGGCATCGAGAATGTTGTGGTAGGCGGGTCGGATTTTCAACTCCTGGTAAACGTCATTGTTCCAGAACCCTGCCCCCAGGCTGAAACGGTTCGAGCCGTGTCCCAGGTCAGGCCGCACCGGCTCGGGCCAGTCCGGCTCCTCTTCCGGTTTCCCCAGCCGGCTTCGTTCCTGAAGCAGCGACAGATAGCTTTTTTGATATTCCTCCTTGGTCAAGCGCTTCTTGAAATAGCTGAACTCGACCGCTTCGGTCGTCAGGTCGAGCACCCGGATTTCCCCCTCTCGGGTCAACCCGGCATCCTTCAGATCTTTGGCGGTCAGGCTGCCGTCGAGCACGGCGAGAGCGGCTTTTTGCTCCCCGTCGTTCATCCGCGAAGCGATACGGCCGATGCGGGTCGCCTTGGAGGGGCGGTAGCTGTTCGAATCGATCAGGCCCGCCTGGCGGACAACGCGCACCGTATCGATCGGTATAACCCACGGCCGACAGCGGTCGGTCAGGTGAACCGAGGGACGGGCCGCCTCGAGGAGGAAGAGGAGCTGGTAGGCGCAGTTTTCATCGAAGAAGTAGTAGTCCGAGTAGATCTCGCGCAGCTCCCAGATGTGCAGGAACATGCGCCGGGTCTCCGCCGCATCGAGGTTGAGCTGGTACTCCCAGACATCGCGCCTTTCGAGGTCGGCATACTCCCTGACCTTCTGGTAATAGGGGAGGACCGAGAAAAACCCCTTGTAGAGCCCGAAGATCCCCTTCACGGCGTAGGCGAAGCCGTTGGTCTCGTCGGTAAACGCCGAATAATTGACGGCATAGGAGAGGAGCTTGCTCTTGTACGGCCCCTCGATGTTGATCAGGGTGTGGCCGAACATGGAGGCGGGGCTGTTGTTGTGGGTGCCGGGAAAGATCAGGACCGCCGAGCGGGGGTCGACCTTGGCCAGCACCTCTTCGAACTCATTGCAGGAAGCGGCCGGCAGGCGCTGCGCGTCGATGCCGAGCCGTTCGACCAGCCAGTCGAAGCGGGCCGGAAAACGACAGCGCGCAGAGTTGCCGCCGGGACCTGCCGGGGCAAGGAAGGCCCGCAGGGTCGCCTCCAGCTCGCTCTGCGGGTCGTGCTTTCCGGACTCCGAGAGGAAAAAATCGGGATCGTCGATCAGGCTGGAAAATCCGCCAAAAGACTGGCGGTAGTGCAGCAGGGTGTGCCAGTAGCGCTCGGCGTGCAGCTCCATCTGCCGGGCCCGGTCGAGCAGTTCCAAGAGCGATGGCGCATCCTTCGCCAGGCAGGGAAAGGACGCCAGCATCAACCAGAGAAAAAAGGCGAGGCCCGGGAAAAACCGTTTCCCGGACCCCGCCCGTGCAGCAGATGGTGAAGTCTGTTCAGACACTGGATGCATTAACCAGCGATGCTGACAATGCGGTCCAGAACCGCGGCGCTGCTCTCTTCACCGGAGGTGAAAATGCTGTTGAAGTTGCCCTGCAGGCGGCTGTAGAGAGCGCTGCGCTCGGCTGCAGGCACTTCCATCAGCTCGGCCAGGGTGTCGAGGGTTTCACCGCCGCCGAAGGCGATGTCGCGAGCCAGAGCATCAAGATTGTCGCGGGTAAAGGCCAGGGTGCGATCGTTCTTGATGATGTTGGCGGGCTGCTCGCAACCGAGGGTTCCGGAGGTGATGCCGAAGGTCTGGTTGCCGAAGAGCCCGTTGGTGGTCGCTTGCAGCGACTGGGAGATGACCGAGCCGTCGGCCTTGTCTTCCCAGAGAATGGTTCCGAGGCCGCAGCCGCAGTTGTCATCCGCTTGCCCGGCGAAGGCCGATCCGGCCGCCAGCAGGGAAAGGGCCAAGGCTGTTACGAGAACTTTCTTCATACCGTGATCCTCCTTTTTCATGGTTATCGTTATAAAACGAACATAAGATTAATTAAACATTTATGAGTCCCTTGTCAAGCATTCTCTAGCGGCCCCCGCCTTCCTGAAAACCGCACGCGCCGGGGCGTTTCACCCCCTTTAAAGGCGGGGTAAAGAGAGCTAAAAGCTATTGACCGAGGTATAACATGCGAACCCATGAAGCCCGAACGGGTGGGCCAAATTCTTATTTCGCCCGCGCCACCAGAATCGCCCTGACCGGCGCCGGGTAGCCTTCGATGGTGCGGGAGGTGTCAGCGGGGTCGAGAAAATCGGAGAGCGATTCGGTCTGGATCCACTCGGTCTTGCGCTGCTCGGAGCTGGTGGTCGGGCCGACGTTGACGCAGCGGACGTCTTCGAAGCCGCTGCGCTGCAGCCAGTGGGTGAGGCAGGCGACGGTGGGGAGGAAGTAGACGTTGTTCATCTTGGCGTAGCGCCGGTCGGGGCAGAGGGCCATGTCCCCCTCCCCTTCGATGACCAGGGTCTCGAGGACCATTTGCCCGCCCTTCTTGAGCACCTGGCGCATCGAGACGATGGTGTCCAGCGGAGATCGGCGGTGGTAGAGCACCCCCATGGAGAAGACGGTGTCGAAGAAGCTGTGCATCACCGGCAGCTCCTCGAACTTGACCGGCAGGCAGTGGAGGTTCGGCTGGCGGGCGTAGTGCTGCAGCAGAAGGTACTGAAAATAGAAGGTCAGGTAGGGCTCGACCCCGAGGGCCAGCCTCGGCTGCTGGTCCAGCATTCGAAAGAGGTAGTAGCCGTTGCTGCTGCCGATATCGAGGACGCGCTTGCCGGCCAGCGGCTCGAGGTGTGGGCTGACCCGGGCCCACTTGTGCGAAGAGACCCATTCGGAATCGATGCGGTTGCCGAAGACCTCGAAGGGCCCCTTGCGCCAGGGGCACAGCCCTTCGAGCACCTGTTGCAGCTGATGGTTCTGCTCTTGCGAGAGATCGCCGGGCTCGCCGATGCGCACCCAATCCGATGCGAAGTCGCAGCTCGAAGGCGTCACTTGCGGAAGAAGAGCCTGGGCGGCCAGGTAGCGCTGCCCCTTTTTATCGACCTGACTGAGGTAGCGCTCTTTGGCGCTGACCAGCTCGTTGAGTTCCCTGATGTAGGGTGTCATTTCGAAAAAATCGGCTTTTTCAAGGAGTCGGCGCATGGTTATTCCCCTTTCACGGCCAGCAGCGAGGCGAAGTTGAACCACTTGAGCCAGAGGTCACAGGACTTGAAACCAGCCGATTCGAGGCGCTGGCGGTGATTTTCGACGGTTTCGGGGATCAGCACGTTCTCGAGCGCTTCGCGCTTCTGGCTGATTTCCATCTGCGAGTAGCCGTTTTCGGCCTTGAAGCGATAGTAGAAATCGACCTGCAGGTCGCTTAGGGCCTCATCTTCGTGCACCACCTTTTCGGTGAGCAGCAGGAGACCTCCCGGCGCCAGCGCCTGGTGGATCCGGCGGATCAGGGTATCGCGGTCGGTCAGCGGAAGAAACTGCAGGGTGAGGTTGATGATCACCACCGAGGCGCCTTCCATATCGATATCGCGGATATCCCCCTGGCGCAGGTCGATACGCTGCCGCTGCGGGATCTCGGCCAGGCGTCGATCGTAGATCTCCAGCATCGGCGCCGAACTGTCGACCGCCACCATCGAAAAGTCACGCTCTCCCATCGCCTGGCACAGGGCCATGCCGAAGTTGCCGTTGGAGCAGCCGAGGTCGTAGATGCGGGTGCCGCTCTGGTAGAAGCGCTCGGTCAGCTCGGCCTGGCGGCGGATGCTCTCGCGGTAGAGGGGCACCGAGCGGCTGAGCATATCGTCGAATACCTCGGCGACCTGCTCGTTGAATTCGAAGGGAGCAACCTGCTCCCGGGGATCCGAAAAAATCTTGTCCTTGCTCATGATCTTCTGTCTTTTTGTTGAAAACAATTCAGCCCCGTCCGACAAATCAACCTCCCTGGATCACCAGAGGATGAAAAACCGAAAAAAACCCGAAAAACGAATGCGATTTTACCACGGGGAACACGGGGAAAACCGATACATTTCGATGAGATTTCTGAGATTTACTTTTTGCAACT
>CALZIC010000173.1:3225-9478 GCA_945787285.1 uncultured Desulfuromonadales bacterium | reverse complement strand
ATGAAGAACTACCCCCACTCCAAGGAAGTCGGCCGAAGCAAGGGGGAAGAGGTCAGGGACCGCGGGTTCAACAACCTGCTGACCCCCTGCCCCGGCTGCGCCATGCAGCTCTCCGACTCCTGCGCCGCCGCAGGCGCCGGGGTGGCCGCCAGCCACCCGGTGGTGGCGTTGTACAAACACATTAAGAAGAGCGGTTGACAGAATTAAATAGAGCCATGCCTCCCCGGCATGGCTCGTTTTGATTTAAGGTTGCCCCCCTCCCCCCTGTGACGCCGCCGTAGCGGAGTGAACGTTTTGCGAAACAGACGGACAAATGTCTGAGCGAAGCGAGTTTTTGTCCGTCCGCAAAACGTCTGCGCAGCGAAGGGAACCCGCCGCAGGCGGGCAAGGAACGGGGTGCCCTTTTTCTGCTTACTCTTTTAGGGCAAGCAAAAAGAGTAAGGCGTCGCGAGGGGACGCAACCCCTCGGTTTTAGTTTTGTTCCTCACTCACCCATCCCCCTCCACCCGCATCATCACCAGCGACACGTCATCATTGAACACCTTCTGCCCGGAAAACTCCCTGGCCTGCTCGAGCAACCGCTCCAGAACCTGCTGCGGCGAAAGATGCCGGCAAGCGGCAAACTGCCCGGCCAAACGCTCATCCCCGAACAGTTCGCCCCCTTCCCTTTCCGCCTCGGTTATGCCGTCGGTGTAGAGCAGCAGGACATCCCCCGGCTGCAGCTCAATCTTCTTCTCTTCGAAATCGACATTTTTGATGATGCCGAGCAGCAGCCCTTCGGCATCGAGCCACTGGCACGACTGGCTCTCGGCCTTCCAGAGCAGCGGACGGTTGTGCCCGGCATTGGCGAAAGAGAGGGTCCGGCTGCCCCGCTCATAGCGGGCGTAAAACATGGAAATAAAAAGCTCCGCCCGGGACAGATCGTCGTAGAGAAAATCGTTGAGCCCCGCCATCGCCTGGGGAATGCTCTGCAGGCTGCGGCCCCGGGAACGGATGAAGGTCCGGGTGGCGGCCATCATCAAGGCCGCGCCGACATTGTGCCCGGAAACATCGGCAATCAGCAGATCGAGGGTATCGCGGCCGTGAAGGAAAAAGTCGTAATAATCCCCCCCTACCTCGCGGGCCGGCAGGCAGAGACCTGCCATCGACAGCCCCGAAACCTCCGGAGGGCTTCCCGGTAGCAGCCCGGTCTGAATCTGTCTTGCAATCTGCATCTCTCGGTCTTGTTCCCTGGCCCTTATAAGTCGTTCGGTCTGGCGGGCGTTGCGCCAGGCCACCCCGACCTGACCGGCCAGGTTGGTGAACAGTTCCATGAATTCGTCGCTGAAAATCCCCTTGACCGTCCGCGAGTAGGCCGACAGCACCCCGATGGTCTTAGCGTCGACTGTGATCGGGGCATGGGCGAAAGCCTTGATCCCCTCCTTGTGGATCATCTGGGCCGAGGTCGGCTTGCGGAGAAAATCGGTGTCATTTTCCACCATGGCGTTTTCGGTCGTAAAGGTCTCCCCGACATAGGTCTGCAGGTCGGCCCCGCGGGGGGCCGTGGCAAAATGCCCGGAGCTATGCCCATTCTGGCTGCGTACGGTGAGGAGGGACCGCTCCTCATCCAGCATGCGGATGACGCAGAGGTCGAAACGAAACTGCTGCTTCAAAAGCTCCAGGATACTGTCGAAGATGCGCTGCTGGTCGCTCCCTTCGGCCACCCGGCGCGCCGCCTCGTGCAGAATGCCGAGTTGTTCCCGCCCCGCCCTGCGGCTGATCGTTACAGAGCCAAAAATATCAAAGACCTCTTCCATACGGCTGCCCCGGGTTTCCAAATAATTTTCGATAATGATCCTGGCGGGAGCCGCCCCGACCGAACCGGCCAGGGTCCTTTCGACAAACTGCTTGAGGCGGGCAAGTTCCCGTTCGGAGAGGCTCCCGCGAAGATCGATCGTCCGCTCGACGAGAAACCCCTCGATCGCCTCGCCGGCACGTTTCTCGCCGATGAACTTGGTCATCAGCTCAACAAATTCAATGATGGTGGGCGAACTTGTGATGCGCTGGCGGCCCCCCGCCTTTTTGCGGGGCAAAAAAACGTCGACAAACTTTTCGGCCTGTTCCTGTTCGGCCCTCCCCGTCTTGCCCCAGAGGGACACCGCGCCGAAAACCAGCAGATTGAGAAAAAGGGTCCAGAACAGCACATAGGGTAGAGGTGGCAGCCCAACGAAACCGAACAGGGCTTCAGGCCGCAGCCAACCGACGCCGAAAGGGCCGCTCTCTAGCAGCTGACTTTCGAACCAGCCACCCCGAATCATCGAGGGGATAACCATGATGTAAAACCAGCTGAAAAACCCCAGCAGCAGCCCGGCCCGGGCCCCCTTGAGGCTAGCCCCCTTCCAGAACAGGCCGCCGAGCAGAGCCGGTGCAAACTGGGCCACGCCGACGAAAGAGATCAGCCCGATATTGATCAGGGCCTTCCCCTCTGCCGCCCCCCGATAAAAGATATAGGAGAAAAAAATCACCGCCACGATCCCGAAACGCTTGAGAAAGAGCAGAAGCCCCGAGAGATCGGCAAGCGGTGGGCGGACTTTGAGGATAACCGGCATCAGCAGGTGGTTGAGAACCATGGTCGAGAGGGCCACCGCCGCAACAAGCACCATGCCGGTGGCGCCGGAAAAGCCCCCCAGAAAGACGACCAGGGCCAACCCGGGGGCCCCCTCCTGCAGCGGGATCAGAAGTGGAAAATACTCGGCCTGAGTGGTGTCGCCCCCGGCAAAGAGGAGCCCCCCGAGGGCGATGGGAATAATGAAGATGATCGTCAGGAACATGTACAGGGGAAACCCCCACATGGCTGTCTTGATGTGTTCTTCGTCGGCGTTTTCAACTACCATGAGATGAAACAGGTGGGGAAGACAGACAAAGGCCAGGGCGCCAACGCCCATCAAAGCGAACCAGCCACTGAACGGCGACCTCTCCGTCCCGAGCAGCAGCAACTCGCGCTGGTCCGGGAACTCTTGTGAGAAACGGGCGAAAAGATCGCTGAAGCCGTCGAAAAGGCCGTAGGTGAAGAAGAGTCCGACCGCCGCCATGGCCAGAAGCTTGAGAAGCGACTCAAAAGCCACCGCCGCCACCAGCCCCTCGTGACGCGCCGAGGGATCGAGACTGCGGGCACCGAAAAGGATGGCGAAGAGCGACAGTAATCCGGCAACGACCAATCCGGAGTCGATAGCCGGCGGCGCCTGACTGGCGACGGAAAAGCGAGTCATCAGCTCGAAGGTGGTGACGATCGCCTTGAGCTGAAGGGCGATGTAGGGGAGTGTCACCGCCACCGAAACTACCGTCACCAGAGCCCCGAGGGATGGGGAATTGCCGTAGCGGCTGGCGAGAAAGTCAGCGATACTGACCAGGTTCTGCTCCTTGCTGATACGCACCATCTTGCGCAGCAGAAACCATCCGCAGAAAAGGACCATGGTGGCGGCGATATAGAGGGCGATAAAATCGATGCCGACGGTAGCCACGCGGCCGACATTGCCGTAGAATGTCCACGAGGTATGCCAGACGCCGAACGAGAGGAGATAGACCATGGAGTTGGAGATGATGCTGCGCCCCGACAGGCGCCGCCGGTCGGCATAGAAGGCCACCCCGAAAAGGAGTAGAATGTGCAGAACGACGGCCAGCAAAACCGCTGTGGCACTCATGTGCTTCTCCCATCGCCGTCATCGCACGGTGGTTCATTGCCGCTGCGCCTGTCCAGGCGGCGGACAAAGAGGTAGATTCCCCCGATAAACAGCAGCCAGCCCCCCATAAGGAACAGAACGGCCAGGGGAAGACCGAACACCAACCGGCTCCTGTTGAATATCAGGGCAAAAGGATAGTTAAAGATCACGATCGAGAGCAGAAGCCCGAACAGCCAGGCCCCTTTGATCCGATCCCCCCGGGAAGATCCCACGACAGACTCCTCTCAAACAGAGGACAGAAGGTCAATTCACAAGAAGTATAGCTTAATAGAAGTGGCCTGCCATGCCCCCCAAACTGGGACCAATTCTTGCATTTAATCCGGCCATAGCGTAACGTTCTTGACAGACTGCAATCCCGAACAACCGGCAGGCGCAAAACAGACAGTTTGCTAAAAAATAAAGGTTTTTCCGATGGCACCATCAGTACCCTCAGCTTCCGTAGCCGAAAATCTCCCCCAACAGCCGGAGCGCGCCCCCCGGGTGGGAGAAGAGACACCCGACCCGCTTCTCGAGTGCCTGCTGGTGGTCGTCGGCCTCCACGGCGGGGTGCTCAGCCGCGAGGCGGCCATCGCCGGACTTCCCCTGGAGGGACCGCAGCTGACTCCCGCCCTGACCATTCGTGCGGCAAAACGCGCTGACCTGGTCAGTCGCGTGGTGCGCCAGCCCCTCGAGCGCCTCAACGAGAGCCTGTTCCCCACCATACTGCTGCTGCAGGACCAGCAGGCCTGCGTGCTGCTGGGCTGGGACAAAAAGACCAAAACCGCCCGGGTCGCCTACCCGGAACTCGGTGAGGCCGCGGTGGAAATTCCCCTGGCCGAGCTGAAGGATCAATACAACGGGCGGGCCATTTACATGCAGCCCAAGTTCCGCTTCGACGCCCGCGCCCCCGAAGTCGGCAAGGTGCGCAGGCGGCACTGGTTCTGGAGCGTGATGGGCGAGAACATGGCGCTCTACCGCGATGTGCTGCTGGCCGCCTTTTTCATCAGCCTGTTCGCCCTGGCCATGCCCCTGTTCGTGCGCAACGTCTACGACCGGGTGGTGCCCAACCAGGCGGTACACACCCTCTGGGTTCTGGCGACCGGAGTGGCGATCGTGCTGATCGGCGACCTGCTGCTGCGGACCATGCGCAGCTATTTTCTCGACCTGGCCAGCAAACGCATCGACGTCAAGCTCTCGGCCTACATCATGGAACGGGTGCTGGGGACCCGCCTCGAGCACCGTCCCTTGTCCGCGGGCTCGTTCGCCTCGAACCTGCGCTCCTTTGAAATGGTGCGGGACTTCATCACCTCCACCACGGTGACCGCCTTTATCGACCTCCCCTTTGCCCTGGTCTTCATGGTCGTCATCGGCCTGATCGCCTGGCAACTGACCATTCCCATCGTGGCGGGGATGCTGGTGGTGGTCATCGGGGCCCTGATGGTGCAGGGCAAGATGCACGAACTGTCGGAAACGACCTACCGCGCCTCGGCCCAGCGCAACGCCACCCTCATCGAGAGCCTGGTCGGCCTCGAAACGGTCAAGGCCCTGGGGGCCGAAGCCCGCATGCAGAGCAAGTGGGAATCGAGTGTCATCTTTTTGACTCAGATCTCCACCCGGCTGCGCCTCCTCTCCTCCTCGACCCTCAACATGGCCCAGTGGGTCTCGCAGACGGTGAACGTGGCTATCGTCATCATCGGCGTCTACCTGATCGTCGACAATCAGCTCACCATGGGAGGGCTGATCGCCTGCTCCCTCCTTTCCTCGAGGGCGATGGCCCCGATCAGCCAGGTAGCCGGACTGCTGACCCAGTACCACCATGCCACCACAGCATTTTCCTCCCTCAACCAGATTCTGGCCAACCCGGTGGAGCGACCGGACGATTCCAATTTCTTGACCCGCCAGTCGCTTGAGGGAGATATCGAGTTCAAGGACGTCAGCTTCGGCTACCCCAACGTGGAATTCCAGGTGCTGAAGAACGTCTCTTTCCGCATCCGCCAGGGCGAAAAGGTCGCCATCCTTGGGAAGGTCGGCTCGGGCAAAACGACCCTGCTCAAACTGATGCTCGGCATGTACCAGCCGACCGGCGGGGCGGTGTTCATCGACGGCATCGATCTCAGGCAGCTCGACCCGGCCGAGGTCCGGCGCTTTTCCGGCTACGTCTCCCAGGACGCCACCCTCTTTTACGGCACCCTGCGGGACAACCTCACCCTGGCCATGCCCTCGGTGGAAGACTCCGCCATCGTCTCGGCGGCCCGAACCGGTGCGCTGCTCGACTATGTCAACGCCCACCCGCAGGGGTTCGACATGATCGTCGGCGAGCGCGGCGAATCCCTCTCCGGCGGACAGCGCCAGGGGGTGGCCATCGCCCGGGCGGTGATCAAGGACCCGGCCATTCTGCTGCTCGACGAGCCGACCGGTTCAATGGACCACTCCAGCGAAGAGCAGGTCAAGCGCGAGTTCGAAACCTTCTGCCAAGGCAAAACCACGGTGCTGGTCACCCATCGGACCGCCCTGCTGGACATGGTCGATCGAATTATCGTCATGGACGCCGGCAA
>CALZIC010000173.1:0-3211 GCA_945787285.1 uncultured Desulfuromonadales bacterium | reverse complement strand
CGTGCCCGCGCCCTCCTCTACTGGGGAGGCTTGATCATCGCCTGCCTGCTGGCCTGGTCGGCCCGCGCCGATTTGGCGGAAGTGACCCGCGGCGAGGGCAAAGTCATCCCCTCCCGCCAGGTGCAGATTATTCAGGCGGTTGACGGCGGGGTCGTCTCCGAAATTCTGGTACAGGAAGGGCAAACGGTGGATGCCGGAGAAATGCTGCTGCGCATCGATGATACCCGCTTCGTCTCGTCGTTCCGCGAGAACCGGGCCCAGTACCTGTCGTTGCTGGTCAAGGCCGAGCGCCTCAAGGCCCTTTCGGAAAAGCGCCCCTTTACCCCGCCCGAGGGATTGCAGCATGAGGACCCGAACCTCCTGGACCAGGAGAGACGACTCTATCAGTCGACCAGGCAGGAACTCGACGCCCAGCTCGGCATTGCCCGCCAGCAGCTTCAGCAGCGCCATGAGGAACTGCAGGAAGCAATCACCAACCGCGAGCAGCTGACCCGCCAGTACGAACTGCTGCAGCAGGAACTCGACGTCACCGGCCCGCTGGTCCGAACCGGGGCCATCTCCCAGGTTGAACTGATGCGCCTCGAACGCAGCGTGATTCAGACCCGCGGCGAGCGAGATCAGGTTCTGTCCCAGATCGAACGGATCCAATCCTCGATTTCCGAGGCTAAACGCAAGATCCAGGAAGTCGGGCTGACCTTTTCCAACCGCATCCGCCGGGAACTCTCCGAAACCCAGGGTAAACTGAGCAGCCTGACCGAGGAGGAGACCGCCCTGGCCGACCGGGTCAAACACGCAGACGTCAAATCCCCGGTGCGGGGGACGGTGAAGCGACTCTACGTCAACACCGTAGGGGGGGTGGTGCAGCAGGGCAAAGAGGTGATCGAGATCGTCCCGCTCGACGACACCCTGGTGCTGGAGGTCAAGGTCAACCCCAAGGATATCGCCTTTCTGCGCCCGGACCTCAAAGCCCAGGTGCGTTTTACCGCCTACGACTTCTCCATTTACGGCAGCCTCGAGGCGGTGGTTGAGCACATCGGCGCCGACACCGTGATCGACGACAAGGGCAACGCCTTCTATATGGTGCGGGTGCGCACCCTCAAGCCCGAACTCGGCGACAACCTGCCGATCATGCCAGGTATGGTGGCCCAGGTCGATATTGTGACCGGCCAGAAAACCCTGCTGGCCTACCTGTTAAAACCGATTTTGCGGGCCAAGTCCAATGCCCTGAAGGAGCGGTGAGCATGACCGAGATTTGCCTTTCCACCCGAGCCAACCAGCTGCTGCGCTGGCAGCAGGCCTTTCCGCAAGGAAGAATTTTCGCTACGCCCGGCGAGTTCAAGCCCTTACTGCGGCCCGAAGGGCTTGTCTGGCTGCATGCCGACGGCCTGCCCGGCAGCAAAGTGGACGAGGCGGTCCGGAGCATCCGCGAGAGCACGCCCGCAGCCCGGTTGATCGTTCTATCCAGCATGCCCTCCCCGACCGACGCCCTGTCCGCGCTCCAGCTCGGCGCGCGGGGGTTCTGCCATGCCCTGGCAACCCCGAAAATGCTCCAGCAGGTGGCGCTGGTGGTCGGCAACGGTGGCCTTTGGATCGGCCCCGACCTGCTCAACCGCCTTTCCGGCACCATCGGGGCGGCGCTGGCCCCCAGTGCCCCCTCCACCCAGCCTTCGCTACTACTACAACTCTCCACCCGCGAGCAGGAAGTCGCCCTACAGGTCGGCTCGGGAGCATCCAACAAGGAAATCGCCAATTGCCTCGGCATTACCGAGCGTACCGTGAAAGCCCACATGGGATCGATATTCGAAAAGCTGGGAATCCGCGACCGCCTGCAGTTGGCCCTGCTCCTTTCCCAGGAGGAGTCCGAAAGTTTTCAGCAGATATCCGTTTGACTTTAAAATTCCACCTTTTTCAAACCAGAAATTGGACCACCTGTACCATGGTCCAATTTTTTTATTTTCCTGCCTTTGCTAAGGTAACAGCATCAGAAAAACTCATTTTGCAGATCTGCAATTCTTTTAGATAAAAGGAGTCTCGACATGCCTGCAGCGCTTCCCATCGCAACCGTGGTCGCAGTTACCGGAACAGCCTACGTACGCAACCCCAACGGCGAACTCACCCGCCTAAAAACGGGAGACACGCTGCACGAAGGTCAGGTCGTGGTCACCTCGGGCGACGGCCGGGTCGAGCTTGACTTCGGACAGGGCGAGACGCTGAACCTCCTCCCCGAGCAGACCGTCCAGCTCACGCCTGAGCTCTCCGAGACCCTTTGGCCCGACATGGAAGAGAGCGTTGCCTTCGAAGAAACCATCGACCGCATCCTTGAAGCTCTCGAACAGGGGCGCGACATCGATCTCGAACTCGAGGCGGCCGCAGCCGGCGGAGCCGGCGGCGATTCCGGCAACAGCTTCGTGCGCCTGCTGCGCATCGTCGAGGGGGTCGAGCCTGCAGCGTTCGATTTTGATTCGACCGGAGCTGGCGATCAACCGGAATTTGATAATTTTGCTTCGGAGACCCGCTTTGTGGAAGAACCGCCGGTTCTACCGCCGGAGCAGACTCCGCCAACCATCGCCACCTTCGATCCCACCAATCCGACCACAGGAACCGGTGACATCACCGTCCCCGAAGGTCAGGACGCCGTTTTCGGGATCAGGATCACCGACGCCGCGGCCGGCAGCACCCTTAAGCTCGATCTGGCAGATGGCACGGCAAGCGATGCCGACTACCGGGAGACCATTTTCGAGTACCGCATCGACGGCGGGGCCTGGAGCAATGTGCCCACCAACGGCATCGTTCTCCTGGACGAGGGCAACAGTGTCATCGAAGTCAGGACCGATACCATCGCCGATGAAGAGGTCGAGAGCGATGAGACCTTCAGCCTCACAGCCACTTTGAGCAGCGGACAGACCGCCTCCGCAACCGCCACCATCGTCGATGACGGCACGCCTGAGATCAGCATCAACGACATCACCATTGATGAAGCGTCAGGCACCGCCACCTTTAACGTGAGTTTGACCAATCCCAGCGCCGTTCCGGTAACCGTCGATTGGGCCACCGCCGACGGCAGCGCCACAGCCGGCGCGGACTACACCGGCGCCACCGGTACTGTGACATTCAATCCTCTGGAGACGACCCAGACGATCACTATCAACATTACCAACGACGATATCTACGAGATCAGCGAGAACCTCCAGGTCAACCTGAGCAACCCGGA
>CALZIC010000172.1 GCA_945787285.1 uncultured Desulfuromonadales bacterium | reverse complement strand
ATCGAGACATTCGCCCGTTTCAGCATCGAATGCAAACATAGTGATAGCCCTAAGGTTCAGCCCCGACTTGTCAGGCCCCCCTAGGAAGACCACCCCGTCGATCGCTCCCGCGGAGCGGAATCCCCAGATATTATCCAGCAGATCCTTTTTCTCGTCGGATAGCGAGGCCGTTCTATCGATCAGCTCTCCCGTTTTGGTGTTGTAGGAGTATATTCGGGGAGCCACCCAGTCCTTACCCGCATCAAAGGGGCTGCTCGCACCGAACTCGCACACCAATTGTCCATCGACCACAAAAGGATCGAGATCAACCCCCAGGCCGGCCTTGCCGAAGGTTCCCAAGACGTTGCATAGACCGTTGGACCAGGTGCCGAACCAGACCATGTGGCCGACCTTGACCTTGCCCCAGATGTAGGCCTGGTTGACTTTTTCTTTGCCTCCATTCTCACAGGGGAGGGGGCCGCTTCCATCAAAATCGTAAAAACATTCATCCTTTTCTGCTTTAGCCAGCAGCTCCTTTTGCAACAGGTTGAGTTCGAACTTGCTCTGTGGCAGAGCGTCCGAGAAGAGTCCTAAGCCGTCAAAGCCAATTTGGGCATGCGCTAGCAGTGGATTCAGGCACAGAAATCCACTGACGATCAACGCCGTGATTAAGTGACGTGTCATTTTCTGCCTCCAGTTTAAAGGGGAAAAAACAGCAATACTGCCTCCTCTCTTTTATTAAAGTTCCTCCTTCTCCCCCCCCTCTCGCGGTTTGTTTGATCCTTGCGCTTGTGACTGCGAAGCTGAACAAGAGTAATGTAGCAAAATTTGTTCCCCGCTAATTTTGACGCAATTACGAACGGTTAGCGGGGGCGTTTGGGAAATCCTGTAATTTTTTTGGACAAATGATCTTTTACATTTTTACAGAGTGAGAAGGATGAATGGGGGAGGTGGTATGAAAACGATGATCGCCGCGAAGCTCCGACAACAGGTTCGGTCTGATTATATAATAAGGCGTGTTGTCTTCAATTCCGCCCCATCGAACTTCCCGTTGTATCTGATACACTAATAAGCATACATTCAGGGCCGTGCCGGTTTTCAACGGCAGGCATAAGGAAAGGAGGACAGAGATGGTCGATCTCTCCACCCGCTACATGGGGATTCCCTTGCGCAATCCGATTGTTGTCGGCAGCTCGAGCCTGACCGGCTCTCTGGCAGGAATTAAAAAATGCGCCGAGGCCGGCGCCGGTGCGATTGTTTTGAAATCGCTGTTCGAAGAACAGATTTCAGCCGAAACCGGTCAGATGTCCGAGTATGCCGACTATGTCGGGCACGGTGAAGCCGCCGAATACCTTCAGGGGTACGGCATGGAGCTGGGGCCCAACGATTACCTGAAGCTGGTCGGTGAAGCCAAAAAAGCGGTCGATGTGCCGATTATTCCGAGCCTTAACTGTATCTCCCACGACCGCTGGGGGAGTTATGCCAAAAAGCTCGAGTCGGCAGGGGCGGATGCGATCGAACTCAATGTCGGCCTGATGCCCACAAACGCCAAGCAGGAAGGGCCAGCCATCGAAGAAGAGTATTACCGCATCCTCCACAACGTAAAAAATCAGGTCAGAATCCCGGTGGCCATGAAAATCGGCCCCTATTTCTCCTCCTTCGCCCATTTCACCGAGCGGTTGTGCCATGACAAGGCCGAAGGCCCCCCCTTTACGGTCGGATGGATCGGAAGCAGTCCCGAGCCGGGAAAAATCGTCTGGCAGGCCGTCGATGCCCTGGTGCTGTTCAACCGCTTTTACCAGTTCGATATCGACATAGACAAGATGGAACTGGTTGCCGGCAACCCCTACAGCACCTCGCTCGAGTTGCACACCGCGCTGCGCTGGATCGCGTTGCTGCATGGCAGGGTGGACTGCGACCTGGTCGCTACCACCGGTATTCACAACGGAGCCGATGCCGTCAAGCAGCTGCTGGCCGGTGCGACCGTGGTTCAGGTTTGCTCAGCCCTGTATCAGAACGGCCTGGGTCAGGTTGGCCGGATACTCGAACAGATCGAGGCCTGGATGCAGGCTCACAGCTATACGTCACTGGACCAGTTCAGGGGAAAGCTGAGCCAGGCCAGAAGCGACCGGCCCAGGTATCACGAACGCCTGCAGTACATCAAGCTTTTCGGGGGCATTGAGTAACCTTTCATACCATAGGAGGGGCGAATGAAAAGAGCGCTGTTATTGGTGTTGCTATGCGGCCTGCCGGCCACCGTGGCCCTGGCCGGTACGGGAGACATCACCCTGAATGACTCAAGCGCTCAGGGGCAGATCCGTTTGCCCCTGAGCGAAGATGCCTATGGCAGCGTCAACCTTGGGGCCCGGGTGCTTTACAACGAGGACGAGGACACCAAGCTGGTCTCTGCCGGGCTTGACTTCTCCGGCGCGCCCGGCAATGTCCCGGGCCTCGAAGCCGGGGTCGGCGCCCAGGTCTACGGCGGAGAGGCCGATGACGACCAGGATCTGCTGGCTCTGGCCCTAGGAATCCAGGCGAAAATGGCGCCGCCGGCCCTCGGCGGATTCGGCCTTTCGGGCAAACTCTACTATGCTCCGGAAGTTTTCAGCACCCTTGATGCCGAACGTCTGGTCGAAACGGGCGTGCGCGCCTTCTATGCCATGACGCCCAAGGTGCGAGTGCTGGTCGAATACCAGAATATCCGCACCAGGTTCGAAGACCGGGGCAACTGGAGCATCGACGATGATGTGAGGATCGGGTTCGAGGCCGACTTCTGAGGTGGTTCCGAGGTGTCGAACATTCGGGGTGCGCTCTTTACAGGGCGCACCCCTTTGCGTGAGGCGGCCAGGGTGACAAAGATGGGTTTGCATGAAAATCTTCGGTATACACAGTCGCCTTTGCCGATCCGATGCGTTATTCTCTGGAGTATGTTCATAACCTTCCTCCAATCTCTATAAAAGGAGACGCACCATGAAAGTCTTACGGGCCAGCCTGATGGAACGCTGCATCGGCTGCCATTCCTGTTCCCTGGCTTGCGCGCGCCTGGTCCACAAAAAGTTTTCATGGGACACGGCCGGCATTCGCATCATGTCGACCGGCGGACTGACCACCGGTTTCGAAGCCCGCCTCTGCCTGGCCTGCGATCCGGCGCCCTGCGCCGAGGTCTGCCCGACCGACGCTTTCAGCCAGCGGAGCGGGGGAGGGGTCGTTTACCGTAAAAAGCTCTGCATCCAATGCGGGCGCTGCGCCGAGGCCTGCCCGGTCGACGCCGTCTACCTCGATGGCCAGGGAAATCCCCATGTCTGCATTCACTGCGGACAGTGCGTACCCTACTGTCCCCACAGCTGCCTCGAACTGCAGCCGGTCAACCAAAAGGAGGCAGGTCATGAGGCTTGAAGAAAATTTCCGGGTATTGATGGTGGACCTCGATGAGGGCAAGGAGGAGATCCTCTCTTTCGGGCTGCGCCAGGAACTGATCGGCGGCAGCGGCCTGGCCGCGGCCCTTTACGAGTCTTTCGGGCTCCCCGATGAGCCGGCCGACCACCCTGGACAACCGCTCATTTTCGCCATTGGCTCCCTGACCGGGCTCTTTCCCCTGATGAGCAAGGTGGTGTGCGGGTTCAAGTCGCCCTACCACCAGCAGTACGCCGAGTCCCACGCCGGTGGGCGCCTGGCATTGTCCCTGAGGTTTGCCGGCTTTGACGCCCTGGTTATTCGCGGGCGGGCAGCGACCCCTTCGTGTCTCACCGTCGGTCCGAAAAGCCTGGCCGAGGTCAAGGATGTTCACTACCTCTGGGGGATGGATGTCTTCAAGGCCGGCAAGATGCTGCGCAAGATGCATCCGGGGCACTCCGGTCACCGCAGCGTGCTGCGCATCGGGACGGCCGGTGAAAACCAGCTGGGCTATGCCTGCATCAACGTCGACACCTACCGCCACTTCGGTAGACTCGGCTCCGGAGCCGTGATGGGGAGCAAAAACCTCAAGGCGATCGTGGTGCAGGGGGACCAGGAGTTCGATCTTCCGGGAAATGGCTACCCGGCCCTCTACCAGAAGGTGTACCAGCAGATCACCACGACCAACCTGCTGCAGAAATATCACGATCTCGGCACCGCCGAAAATCTTGAACCGCTCAACGGGCTCAAGGCCCTGCCATGGCGCAACCTTCAACAGACCTGCGACCCGGCGGTGGCAAACATTTCGGGGGAGACTTTTGCCGAAAAGATTCTGATGCGGCAGATGGCCTGCGCCGGCTGCCAGATCGGATGCATTCACGTCGGCATGCTGCGCGAGCAGTTCGCCGGGGACACACACTTTCAGTACCGCGAAGTCGGGTACGACTACGAACCGATCTTCGCGGTCGGTTCGATGCTCGGCATCACCGACTCATCCGAAGTCCTTTCTATCCTCGACGAGGTGGAGAAGGTCGGTATCGACGTGATGAGCGGCGGGGTGGCCCTGGCCTGGGCGACCGAGGCTCTTGAGCGCGGCGTGATCAGCCAAAAGGAGACGGTCGTACCGTTGGCCTTCGGCCATGCCGAAGGGTACCGGCAGGCGGTTAACCTCCTCGGGGGCGCAGCCAACGATTTCTATCGCCTGCTCGGGCAGGGGACCCTGCAGGCCGCAAAGCATTACGGCGGGGAGGACTTCGCCTGCGTGCTGGGGCAGGAAATGGCCGGGTACGCCACCGGGGAGGTGTTCTTCACTTCCCAGGCCCTCGGTTTTCGCCATTCGCACCTCGACTCGGCGGGCTATTCCTACGATCAGGGCAACCATGAAAAGGATGCCGCCAAAGCCGTCGCTTTTTTGATCGACGATGAGCGCAGCCGCTGCCTGCTGACCAGCACCGTGGCCTGCCTCTTTTCCCGCAAGGTCTACAGCGACGAGGTGCTGGGCGAATGTCTGGAGAGCATCGGCCTGGGCGAAGCGGCGGGCAACCTCGAGGCCATCGGCGCCGCCATCCAGAAGAAGCGCTGGCAAATGCGGGTTCGCACCGGGTTCGACCCCTTTTCGCTGAAACTGCCCAAACGTTTTTCCGAGGTGGAAAATTGGAAAGGCCCGGTTGACGCAGGGTACCTGGAGGAGCTGCGCCTGAGTTACGCCGGGGCGATCCGCGACCTGGCCGGTTCATAGCCGCAGGACGAGCAAACAGGAGCGATACTTGGATAAAAAGGGGGAGGCCATTAGGCCGCCCCCTTTTTTTGATGTTTTTCACCCTAATGGAACACGGATGACACGGATAAATTCAGATTCTCCCCGATTGAAATTCGAAACAACCGGGTAGGGTGGGCTGCGCCCACCGTTTCTATGAGGGGCATGTTCGAGCAAAAAGCTGGTGGGCACAGCCCACCCTACAAACTACGCCATGACGTTGAATGTTCTGTCGAGGCATTAAGCCTCCCTGAGCCGTGAGGGCGGCTACCCGGTTTTCGGGATCCGATTAATGTGGTACCTTCCTTCGACAACCAGCCCACCAATTAACATGAAGGATAGGCATATGAATCTCGAACAACTGACCTGTATCGATCTCGACCAGCCCGGCCTTGAAGGTTTCAGAAAGTTTATCAGTTGCTGGCTCTGCCGTGGGGACAACGCCACCTTCGTCGTCGACCCTGGCCCCCTGTCGACCATACCCCGCCTGCTTGAGACGCTGCGCAGCCAGGGGGTCGAGCGGATCGACTACATTCTGTTGACCCATATCCACATCGATCATGCCGGAGGAGCCGGGGCCCTGCTCGAAGAATTTCCCGAGGCCAGGGTCATCTGCCATCCCGAAGGTATCCGCCATATGGTCGACCCGGAAAAACTCTGGCAGGGGTCGCTGCAGGTGCTCGGCGCCATGGCCGAGGCGTACGGTCCCATCGTCCCGGTTCCGGCGGAAAAGATCCTCTTTGAAGAAGAGATCGGAGCGACCGGGATTCGCGCCTTTCTCACCCCCGGTCATGCCCCGCACCACCTCTGTTTTTTGATCGAGGACCTTCTGTTTGCAGGTGAAGTGGCCGGGGTGCACTGCGAGGTGTCGGAAGGTATCTACATGCGGCCGGCAACGCCCCCGCGGTTTATTCAAAAGGTCGCCATCGATTCGGTCGAGCGCATGATCGCCCTTGGGCCCCGCCACCTGGTCATTGCCCACTACGGCCTGGTCGAGCCGGCCCTCGAATATCTTAAAATCGGGCGCAGGCAGCTTCTGCTGTGGGTCAGGGGAGTGGCCGCGACGCCGCCGGATATCTATGCCCGCGAACGCTATTTTCTCGGCAATACCCTGCGCGGCATGGCGGGCTACTATGACAGCCTCTCACCCGGGGAGCAGCAGGACCTTGAACGAGGGGCCTGCTGATGAAAATCCTCTTTCTGCACGGGCTCGAATCAGGTCCTCACGGGGCCAAGTACCAGGCTTTAAAGAAGATGTTCGGTGAAGTGGTTTCCCCGGACTGCTCCGGCGTGAGCGATGAAGAGAGTCGCCTGCGTATCATCCAACAGGTCATCGATTCGGCAGACGGACCGTTTCTGGTGGTCGGCTCCAGCATGGGGGGGCTGATGGCCCTTCTGCTGCAAGTCAGGCGTCCCGAGGCGGTGGCGGGCATGGTCCTCTGTGCTCCCGCCCTGCAGCGTCCTGCTGCAAGCGGGATTGTCGCCGATAACCTGCCGCCCACGGTGATCATCCACGGCCGCCAGGATGACGTCGTGCCAATCGAGGGGAGCCGCTCTTTCGGTGTCCCGTTGGTCGAGGTTGAAGATGATCACCGGCTCAACCGAAGCCTTCCGCGTCTTCTGCGGGAAGTTTTCGAGATGAAATTGTCGCTCCTCTTGAACCCACCGGCATAAACGCGTCCGCCAAATTCATTTCCTCAAAATTATTAACGGATTCAGGGCAAAATTATTCTTCTGCGGTAGAATGATAAGAATTGAGGAGTTAAAAGCACACATGAGTTGAAACGTTACGACCACCTATCCGTGCGGCGACAGTGAGGCGAGGACCCATGTTACGAGCCCCTCTTGTGTTTTTATGGCTGATCGTATTCTTTGCAGGGTGCCTGGGGCCTCAGGACGCCTACGAAGAGAAACTTCTGGCCGGCAATTATGACGAGGCGGTGGTCGAGGCTTTCAAGGCGGCGCAGAAATACCCCGAGAAACACAAATACAGGCTGAAACTGCAGGAGTCGCGGCAGAAAGCCTCGTGGATGCATTTCAACAAGGGGACGGCCTACTCCAGGGAGGGTGATTTTGACGCGGCTATTATTGAATTTGAGCTCGCATCGGCCCTTAATCCTCCGCTTGAATCGGCAAAAATCGAACTTGAGAAGGCCAAGGACCAGAAGCAGGCATCAAAGCTGATCCATGAAGCTGAAAACTTCCACCAGGATGGGCGTTACCTTCAGTCGCGGCAGGCTTTTGTAAAGGCGCTAAATCTGGCCCCGCACAACCGCGACGTTGTGGAATACACGCAAAAAATGAAAGAACGCCGAACCATCGTCGACGGCTATGACCTCGATGTGGCTTCCGAAGAACCGATCACCCTCGAATTCACCAACGCCCGCCTGCACCAGGTTTTTGATATCCTTTCAGAGCTGACCGAAATCACGTTCATTCTCGATGACTACATCAAGCAGCAACCCGCCACCATTTCCCTGAACAATGTCAGCTTCGCCCAGGCCCTGGAGTTCATCATGACCTTGGGCAACCTGAACAAGAAGGTGCTTAACCCAAAAACAATCCTTGTTTTCCAGGATGATCCCGAAAAGTCGAAACAGTTTCAAGACCAGATCATCCAGGTCTTTTATCTCTCGAACATTGACGCCAAAAAGGTGATCAACATACTGCGATCCATGCTCCAGTTGCGCAAGGTGTTTATCCATGAGGACCGAAACGCTCTGATCATGAGGGACCGCCCCGAGGTGGTCCGCCTTGCCCAGAAAATTATCGAGGCGGCCGACCGCCCCGATTCGGAGGTGGTGTTCGCCCTTGAACTGATCGAAGTGGGCCACACTGATGATTTCAATATCGGACTGTTGTTAAGTGACTACAGCATCAGTGCCGGCTTCGCCAAAGAGGGTGCGGACTCGATTGTCACCGGGGCAATTCCCCCAGGAGGCTCGACGGCGCGTTTGACCACCAGCCTTAATGGCTTGCAAACCTTTTACACCCTGCCGAATGCCACCTTCAGTTTTGCTAAGACCCTGAGCGATTCTGAGCTTCTGGCCAATCCCCAGATTCGGGTAAGAAACAACCAGAAGGGCAAGGTGCATATTGGTACCCGCGAACCGGTGGTTACCGTAACGACCACCAACGACACCGTTGCCGACAGCGTTCAGTATGTGGATGTCGGGGTCAAACTCAATGTGGAGCCAACCATTCAGCTCGATGACACGGTGGTTACCAAGCTGGGGCTCGAGGTCAGCAGTGTGTCCGATCGAACCGAAACCTCCAGTGGCACCCAGGTGCTCACCATTACAACCACCAATGCGGAAACGGTCCTGACCCTGAAGGATGGACAGCAGACCGTTATCGGCGGCCTGATACGCGATGACCTGATCGAGGGCAAGGTCACAATCCCCTTCCTCGGAGATATCCCCATTATCGGCGACCTTTTCAGCAGTAATATTCGCCAAAAGACCAAGAGAGAGATCCTTCTTTCGATCACGCCACATATCGTGAAAAGCCTGGACGTTCCCCGACCCGATGTCGGGACCATCTGGTCTGGAGGCGAAGATGATTTAAAAGATGGAGCGCGCTTCAAATCATTCGTCCCCTCCTTTGTCCCGGACCTCGAGGTGGTGCCTCCTGCGGTCGTCCCTGCCCGGAGGGCTCCTGCTCCGGTCCGACCGGCAAAGAGATCAACCTCCTATTCTCAGCCTCTGGATCCCCAGCCTCTGGATCCGCAACCTCTGGATCCCCAGCCTCTGGATCCCCAGCCTCTGGATCCCCAGCCTCTGGATCCGCAACCTCTGGATCCGCAACCTCTGGATCCGCAACCTCTGGATCCGCAACCTCTGGAT
>CALZIC010000171.1 GCA_945787285.1 uncultured Desulfuromonadales bacterium | reverse complement strand
TTGTTTACAACATGTAAAGCCCGCCATTCAGGTTGAGGCATTGACCCGTCATATACTCACTTTCGCATATGAAAATAACCCCTTTGGCAATCTCTTCGGGTGCCCCCAGTTTCTTCATGGGAACCTGGGCAATAATGGCCTCCCTAACATTCTCAGGCATCTCGCCAACCATCTCCGTGGCGATGAAACCCGGGCATATGGCATTGACGGTGATCCCCCCTCTAGCCGTTTCCAGAGCAAGAGACTTGGTGAAGCCGATCAGACCGGCTTTTGCCGCTGCATAGTTCGATTGGCCGAACCCGCCTGATTGACCGATAACGGAACTGATATTGATAATCCGGCCGTATTTTTGTTCAAGCATGGCCGGAAGGGCAATTTTGCAGGTGTTGAAGGCCGAAGACAGGTTGGTATCGATGACTTTATGCCATTCATCAAAAGACATTTTCTTGAAAGTCTTGTCTCGGGTAATTCCGGCATTGTTAACCAGGATATCGATCCTGCCGAATTTCTCGAGAACCTTTTCGATGAATACTTTAGTCGCTTCGGCGTCAGAGATATCGGCTTGCAGTGCAATAGCCGAACTTCCCATTGCCTTAATTTCTTCCACAACCGCTTCAGCTTGTTCCTGGCTGTGGTTGTAATTGATAACCACAGTCGCACCTTCTCCTCCAAGCCCTTTCGCAATGGAAGCACCGATCCCTCTTGAACCACCAGTAACGACAGCAATCTTTCCTGTTAATTTAGCCATTATAATTTCCTCCTCCTTCTCTTTTGTAAGTTAGTAAATCAATGAAACTTTTGTAGAATCCCATGCCACGATGAATCGGAATCCTGCCAAAACTATCGTCAGACGTTCATCAAGAAACACCTTGTCCCCTTTCGCCTTAAAGAGCCTCAGCCCGCCTCCTTGATGACAAAAAGAAGATCCCCTTTGTTGACCGCCTGCCCAGGGGTGGGAATGACGCGAACCACCTCATACTCCTTTTCAGGATCGTAGAAACTGCCCCCCGGGTTGCAGTTTTTAAGATTGAGGGGGGAGAAAAGCTTCATGGCCTCCAGCAGGGCGATGGTGTCTCCGGTCCCCACTGTCTTGCCGACAGGGGCGAAGGGGGGCTCGCTGGGGGATGAGGCATCGTAGAAGACCCCGGTGGATGGTGAAATAACTTTGAGTTCAGTGCTGCCTTCGATTTCGACAGCGGAGCGGTCGAGGACCACCTGGCCCGCGCCGGAGGCCGCATCGCCCTCCTCAATCATCTCCTGGACATCGATGCGCTCAAGCAATCCGTTGAGATATTGGGTGTTATAGACCCCCTTGCGGAAGGTTTCATCTTTCAAGACCCGTTTTAGCAGGGGGATATTGGTATGAACCCCTTTAATATCGGTGTTCTCCAGAGCGGCAAGCAGTTTGTCCGTGGTATCCTCCCGGTTTTCACCGGTGACGATAATCTGCGCGATCAGCGAGTCATAGTAGGGGGTGATCGGTTTGCCGGCCTCGACCATCTTGATGATCGTAATATGATCTCCTTGGGGGATGTTGAAAGTCGTGACATCGCCGGGGGTCGGAATGAATTTTATTTCGGAGCCTTCAACAGCGGTGCGTTCAGCGGTGATGCGTGCTTCAATGGCATAGCCCTGGGGATTGCTGGTGAGATCTGCAATGGAGCCGCCTCCGGCAATCTTGAACTGGTTGGCGACGATATCCACACCGGCGACCTTCTCGGTGACGGGATGCTCGACCTGGAGCCGGGTATTCATTTCCATGAAATAGATGGCGTTGTTGTCCAGGTCGAAGATAAATTCGACGGTTCCCGCCCCGATATAGTCGCACTGGTTGGCGATCAATTCGCCGAAGCGGTACACATCCTGTTCGAGGTTTTCAGGCAACATGGTCGAGCCCGACTCTTCGAAGATCTTCTGATTGTTGCGCTGCACCGAGCAGTCGCGCAGGCCGAGAATCGAGCAGTTGCCATGGGTGTCGCGCAGGATCTGCACTTCGATATGGCGCAGATTGGTAACGTATTTTTCCAGGTAAATATCCCCCGAACCGAACGCAGCCCTGGCCTCCGAGGAGATAGTGAAGAAGGTTTCGCGGAAATCCTCGGGCTTTTCCACCACCTGGATCCCTTTGCCACCGCCGCCGTGGACAGCTTTGAGCAGCACGGGGTAACCAATGGTCTCGGCGACCTCCATGCCGGTCTCCACGGTGCCGATGATGCCGTGACTTCCCGGCACGACGGGCACGCCCGCCGTGTTGGCGGTGTCGATGGCGTTGGTCTTGTTGCCCATCAGCTCCATGCTGGAGTGCCAGGGGCCGACGAAGTTAATCCCGCGATTGCGGCAGAGACGGGCGAAGTCGGCATTTTCCGACAGGAAGCCGATGCCGGGGTGGAGCGAATCGACCTTCTCCTGTTCGGCGATCCGCAACACCGATTTGGCGTTGAGGTACGATTCGTCCGGAGTATTGCCGCCGATACAGACCAGTGTGTCCTTCTCGGTGAGCTGGCCGGCCACCGCTGAATCCATATCGGGATCGGATTGGACCAGCACCACCTCAATATCTTCTTGCTGGGCGATCTTGATCAGCTTGGCGGCCGTGCAACCCCGGGCATGAATCAGCGTGCGCTTGACCGGCTTCAGCAAGGCGCGCTCGTCCACCAGGGTCTCGGCTTCGATTGCCGCAGCGTCAGCATCGGGCACTAAGAGACCTTTAAACACCCGGCGACAGACGTCCATCACAGTTTCCGCCGGCGCCGGAACGGTTGGATCGATGGCACGCAGCTGTTGATCGAGGTCGTGATTGAAAGGGTGCTTGACCAGCCCCTGCATCGCGCCCGGGGTGGCGACCAGGTAGTTGGACAGGGTCGCCGTCGAGGGCAGGTAGGACGGAACCACGATCTGCCCGGCGAAGGGCATGTTGCAGCCGGAGAAGTAGTAGGTCTGGACCAGCGGGTGGGTGACGAAGGAGGCCTGTGCGCCCCCGGTGCAATCGCCGAAACCGAAACAGATGATGGGCAGCTCGTTGTCGCGCACAAAGCGGGTGATGCGGTCATTGACGATTGCCATGGAAAACAGCGAGCCGGCCCCCTCCTTGGTTTGCATGCCGCCCGAAGAAACAAAGGCGACCACAGGCAGCTTGCGGCGGGCGCACTGGAGCAGGAGGTTGCAGAACTTCTCTGCCGAGGCCATATCGAAGGCGCCTGCCTGAAAATCGAGATTGGACACCAGCACACCCACCCGGGTGGCGGGATTGTCCCCCTCTTTTTTGAGTTTCGCCAGGCCGGTAATGACACCGCAGGGTTGAACCCCGTTATCCAGCGCCTTCTCGATGGAGAGGCGAAACCCGGGAAAGTTCGCCGGGTCGGCGGTCATCAGATCGGCGTCGAGCTCGTGAAAATCGGTGAAAAATTCAGCGATGATCGGGTCAAACCGACATTTTTTAGAGCGCTTGTCCTTGGTCAGAACGTCCTGGATCAACAGGTCGTTATAAGCGGTCGCCAACCGGTTCCAGAAATCCTTCATGCCGATATCGCGCAATTTGATGCGGCCGTCGTATTTGCGCCCTTCGCGTTCGGCCTCGACGTACTCCGGCAACAGCTTTTCGAACAAAAAGTTGACGATAGCGAAAAGCGGTTCTGAAATACGCGGATACTGAATCTTTTTCCATTCCTGCACGGGACGGATGAACTCTTTCATCTGAGGGTGCTGGAGATAGACTTTGATCCAGCCGTAGAATTTGTCTTCGAGGATCACCGGGTCGACCGCGTCCTCGCCAAGCATGGCCTTGAGCTTGGTTACGGCCGCGGAGATCGATGATTCCAGAAGTGTCTGAAAGGACTTTTTGGAGAAAGTATTGGTATCCTTGGCTTCTGCGGCGATGGGGCGCAGATCGTTTACGATCTGATCGTAGACCAGATCGAAGACAATGAAATTCTTGCACACCCTTTCCATGTCCTTGTGGAAATCGGGCAGGGTGAGGACGTCGAGAACCGTCATCTCGGCGGGATCGGTGTTCTTGGTGTTAGCCGGCGTGGAGTCGAGATACTTGATCAGCGCGATGAAGTTATTCTGAGCCCCCGCCTTCCAGAGGTTGTAAAGGTGGAAACCGTAGGCGAGGTAGGTGCTCCGCTTGGCTTTCTCAAGGTTCTCGGAGGGATCGCCGAGGATCCGTTTAGATAGACCGTCGCGCTGATCGCTCGAACGATCCACGCGGTCGAGATAGGTCTTGTAGCTTTTGGAGAGAAGATCGTCGTAACGGATGAGCAGGGGGTTTTCCTGCCAGCTGGCAAACTGGTTGGCCAGTTCTTCCTGGACCCGCTTCGACAAATCTCCTTTGGGGCGGGCCAGGTTGGTCGAACGGCTGAAGTTGGCCGAAGAGGTAGACTTAATACGTCCTCGCAGGCTGAGATAGCGCAGGTACCGGTAGGTGATGCCGAAGACGCTGAAGTATTCCGTCGGATGATGGGTCAATGAAAGAGCCGACATGCTTTCAAGGACTTTGAGTTTTTCCGACGGGTTGATGTAGCGGTTCAGGCTGGCCCGGTAGTGATCGATAATTCCATCGGTTTCTTTGACGAAGGTGACCGCGCGCTTCTCGACGGCAGCCACCGCCGAAACGATAGCCTTGCGCAGATTCTCCAGTTGGGGACCTTTTTCGCCGGGCACGAAGTCAATAATGCCGTCAACGAAGCCCTGCTGGTAGAGTTCGTAAGCGCTGACACCGACGTATTTGGCGCACTCCTGCCAGCTGAGATCAAAACTGCGGGCGATAGCGGCGAGTCCCTTGGGTTGAATGGTGTTGAAAACGCCGTCGCGGACCGAGAGGATGATGTTGGTGGAGGCCAGCGGGATGGCGCCTCCGGAATAGCCGTTGCCGAGAAGGATCCCCACCGAAGGAACGTTGAGATTGGCCATCTCGGCGATGAAGTGGGAAATCGAATGGGCCTGGTTGTCGGCGTTGGCCAGTTCACCCGCATCGGCGCCCGGGGTGTCGATAAAGGTGACAACCGGTACCGCATAACGTTCGTATTTGCGGACGATTTCGATGGCCTTGCGGTGGTGCTCCGGGCCCCAGACGCCATTGTTGGTGTTGCGCTCCTGGCCCAGCAGGCAGAGCCGGCGCTTGCGGCCGTGGAAATCAAACTCGGCTTCGACGCAGTGCAAGGGCCCTAAAGAGATTTCATCAACTATTTTAAGTTTCAGTTGTTTGAGAATGGCCTTGAAGCCAGTGCGGTTTTTTTGCTCGGACGGTTCGACGGTTTCGCGGATATAGCGGTCGACATTCAGCTTCTTGAGGCGTTTGGTGGTCTCCTCGATGGTCCGGTGAGCGACGAGCCCCTCAAGAGCCACCTCCACCTCTTGCCTCTGCCGGTCCCGGTTGGACCGGCTGACGTCCTTGATCAGGGAGAAGTCAGTGGCGAGGTGTTCGGCAAGTTCGAAAAAACGGTCGATTGTTGGTGCAGTTGACATAATGCTTTATCTCCCGAAGTTGGGGGTCGGGGAGAACCAAAGAAACGGGTTCCCCTATTGAACGTATCTAACAGTTATTGTTATAAAAAACGGAATGAACCCGTGAGCGCCCCCTTGCAGGCTTAGCAAAGAGCTGTTCACGGATCCGACGCCAAAATAGCGGACCAGGTCATATCCGCTTGAACGAAAATTCATCCACCGAACGCCGCCTGGATGTCTTCAAGCGACGAGTGCGCCGTCTTCGGCGATGGGCCCTTGGCGAGGTCGGTCACAACCTCTGGCGCAACCATCGCCGGGTCCAGCGACATCACAACGTAGCCACCGACGGCTCCAGCGCCGAAGCCCGGTGCGAAGACCATGGACCGCTTGGTGACCGCACCCTCGAAGACGGCGTCTGCCATAGCGATCGGAATGCTCGCCGCGGATGCGTTGCCGACCTCGGCGATGTTGAAGTATATGTCCTTGGCATCGATGCCCTGAGGCACGGCGATATCGATGATCATGTTCTTGTTTGCTTGATGGGGCACGATCATGTCGATCTCGAGCCCGAGCTCGGAAAGTTCGCCCATCATCTGGTTAAGGTACCGCTCGACCAACGCTTTGACCTCAGGTCCATAGACCGTGATGTCGTTGTCGAAGTCATGGTTCGGCCAGATGATGGAGTTCACCTGGCTGAAGGGTCCGCTCGCATAGGTCTGGACCACATGGATGTCACGCTCACCGTCGGACGGCGCGATCACGACGGCGGCGGCTCCGTCGCCAAAGATCATCCGCGACGGTCGCGCATTGCCGATCTTGTCCGAGAACTTCTCGGCCAATACCAGCAGAACCGGACGTTCGATCTCCTGC
>CALZIC010000170.1 GCA_945787285.1 uncultured Desulfuromonadales bacterium | reverse complement strand
GACTTGTGGGAGCGGTTGTCGGTGACGTGCAGGCGCTGCTCGATGCTGTCGAGGGTGAGCTTGGCCCCGGCGATGTCGATGCGTACCGGGTTGCGCAGCAGTTTCGCCGCCAGGGTGGCCATGGTGCGGTCGAGGGTGGCTGTGAAGAGCAGGGTCTGGCGCCCTTCGGGGGCGGCAGAGGTGATCTTTTCCAAATCGTCCTTGAAGCCCATGTCGAGCATGCGGTCGGCTTCGTCGAGTACCAGGATCTCCAGCCGCGAAAGGTCGAGGCTGCCACGGTTGATGTGGTCGACCAGGCGTCCGGGGGTTCCGACGACCAGGTCCGGCGAACCGTTGAGGGCGCGGAACTGGTCGCGGTAGGGCATGCCGCCGAGCAGCAGGGCGGTTTTCAGGTTCAGGTGGCGGCCGTAGGTACGGGTGGCGTCGAGAATCTGCCCGGCCAGCTCGCGGGTCGGGGTCAGCACCAGTACCCGGGGGGCGCCGCGGCGCTTCGCCGCCGGGGCGGACAGGCGCTGCAGGGCCGGTAGCATGAATGCGGCGGTTTTGCCGGTGCCGGTCTGGGCCGAGGCCAGCACATCGTTGCCGGCCAGGGCTTCGGGGATCGCTTTGGCCTGGATCGGGGTCGGGGTGGTGTAACCGCTTTCGGTAACACCTTTGAGAATGTTCGAATCGAGGTTCAGTTCAGCAAAAGACATGCAAATTCCTTCAGTTCTCACCCACAGCAGTCCGGAAACAGCGGCGACGGAACAGGCGTTCCGTCAGCGGCGGCCCTGTCTGGGGGCGTACACTGGTCAGAGAAACGTGCGGCCGCAGGGGCAAACCGATGCTCCAGAAACGAAGCGGCGGGCACGGTAAGCATTTCGGGAAAAAGGCCTGAAGTCCGGTTTCCGAAACGGACGTGAGGCGACGCAGGCGCGCCACGACACAATACGTTCGCAGAAACGGTAACGCAGGAGGAGGAACCACCCGAAACACGCGATTGGCATTTACATCGCCGCCAACCTTAGGGTTCCGCGGGTTCCGAATAGGAATTCAGAGCGGGGGGGTCAGGGATCGATGACACTGTGGCGGACAGCTCAGGTCCGGCCCCTGGGCAGGGGCGTCCGCCGGTATGTGGTACTGCCAGCCGGATATCATACAGTGGGAGGGCAGGAATGCAAGGTTTTTTCTGTTAGTTCTTTTTAGTCTTTCGCGGCCAGGGGCTCTCGCAGCCGATAATCATTCAGGTTTTTTTATCGTTTCAATAATGAGAAATTGACCGGATCAAGTAGACTTGTACGAAAGGCCAGGGTGTCCGGGGAATGTTTTGCCTCGCAGGCTTTAGGCCCGGCAACCGGCCCATCCTCCCTGGCCTCCCCCTTTTTAAAGGGGGATTGAGGGGGATTTGGTTGTCTTTGCACAGTGCTTACCGGACTCTTTTGAGAAACGATGCCGTTTTTTTAACTGTCCGATCTCCGGCGGCAGCGCCGGATGGGAGGGATGCCATGAAACAGATCAACCGGGTTGCCCTGCTTGGGGCGGGCGTTATGGGCTCGGCCATCGCCGCCGCCCTGGCCAACGCCGGCCTCGATGTTCTTCTTCTCGACCGGGTGCCTCCGGAGTTGACCGACGACGAAAAGCAGCGGGGGCTGACGGCCGCATCGCCCGAGGTGCGCAACCGCCTGGCCTCCCAGGGGCTGGCGCGGGCTCTCAAGGGGAAGCCGGCCGCCTTTCACCTGGCCGAATACGCCCGCCGGGTCGCAGTCGGCAATTTCGAAGACGACATGCCGCGCATCGCCGAATGCGACTGGGTGGTGGAGGTGGTCGCCGAAAACTTCGCCATTAAAAAGTCCCTGTTCAACCAGGTGGTTCCCCATCTGGCCGAAGGAACCATCGTCTCGACCAACACCAGCGGCCTCTCGGTCAACGGGCTCTCCGAGCTTTTGCCCGAGCCGGTCCGCCGCCGCTTTCTGCTGACCCACTTTTTCAATCCGCCCCGCTACATGCGCCTGCTCGAGCTCGCCCCCTGCCGGCACACCGATCCCGAAGTCCTGCAGTTCATGGCCGGTTTCATCGAGCGGCGCATCGGCAAGGGCATCGTCCACGCCAAGGACACCCCCAACTTCGTCGCCAACCGCATCGGCGTCTATTCCATGTTCAACGCCATCAACCACATGGTCGATATGGGGCTGAGCGTCGAGGAGGTCGACCGCATCGCCGGCCCGGCTATGGCCCGCCCCAAGAGCGCGATTTTCCGCACCGCCGACCTGGTCGGCATCGACACCCTGATGCATGTCGGCAACAACAGCTACGAGCTGCTGCCGCAGGACGAAGAGCGCGAAATTTTCAGGATGCCCCCCTTTATTGAGAAGATGGTCGCCGCCGGGCTGCTCGGCAGCAAAAGCGGCGGCGGCTTCTACCGCAAGGAAAAGGGGAAGGATGGTTCGAAAATCCTCTACTACGACTATCTCAAGGGGGGGTACCGGCCGCTGCAAAAGCCCCGCTTCGACTCGCTCAAGCAGGCCCGCAAAGAGCAGGATGCCGGAGCCCGCCTCAAGGCCCTGGTCTGTGGCGACGACCGGGCCGCCGAGTTCGCATGGAAAACCGTGCGCGACACCCTGATCTACACGGTCAACCGCATCCCCGAAATCGCCGACGATGTACTCAATATCGACAACGCCATGAAATGGGGGTTCAACTGGGAGCTCGGTCCATTCGAGATGCTCGATGCCGTAGGCGTCGGCTATTTTGTCGCGCGAGCCGAAAAGGACGGCGCGCCCGTTCCCGAGTCGCTGCGCAAGGCCGAGGCCTTTTACTCCTATGAAGGCGCCGTCCGCTCCTGTTGGGACTTGCCGTCGGCGGCCTTTGTTCCCGCGCCGCTCGACCCCGGGCAGGTCGACCTGCAGGTGATCCGCAAAACCTCCGGGGTGGTCGAGGAAAATGCCGACAGCGCCCTGCTCGACCTGGGCGACGGGGTCTTCTGCTTCGAGTTCCGTTCGCGCATGAATTCGATCGGCGCCGACATTCTCGCCATGACCCACCGGGCCATCGAGCGAGCCGAACAGGACGGGGTCGGGCTGGTGATCGGCAACCAGGGGCCGACCTTTTCGGCCGGGGCCAACCTGCTGCTGGTCCTCGAGACCATCGCTGCCGGCCGTTTCGACGAAATCGAACGCATGGTGCGCGCCTTTCAGCAGGCGACCATGGCCGTGCGCCATGCCCGTATCCCGGTGGTCGCCGCCCCCTTCAACATGGCCCTTGGCGGCGGCTGCGAGTTCGTTCTGCATGCCGATGCCGTGACCGCCCATGCCGACACCTACATGGGGCTGGTCGAAGTGGGGGTCGGCCTGCTGCCGGCTGGAGGGGGGTGCAAGGAAATGACGGTGCGGGCACTGCGCCTGGCCGAGCAGTACGGCACCGACGTCTCCCCCTATCTCTTCAAGGCCTTCAAGCAGATCGGCCTGGCCAGCGTATCGACCTCGGCGGCCGAGCTCTTCGACATGGGGTACCTGCGCCATGGCGACGGCATCACCATGAACCTCGGCAGCCTCCTCGCCGACGCCAAGCAGAAGGTGATCGCACTGGCCCGCAGCTACCGCCCCCAGCGTCCGGCCCAGAATCTCAAGGCCCCCGGCAGAAGCGTCGCCGCCACCATGAAGAGCCAGTTGTGGAACATGCAGATGGGTGGGTACGCCACCGAGTACGACGTGGTCATCGCCGGTCTGGTGGCCGACGTGCTGACCGGCGGCAACGTGCCGGAGGGGACCCTGGTCTCCGAGCACTACCTGCTCGAGCTCGAGTGCGAGTCGTTCCTCAGGCTCTGCGGCCACCCGCAGACGGCTGATCGTATCGAGCACATGCTCAGAAAAGGCAAGCCTTTAAGAAACTAGAACCGGGAGGAAAACCATGAGAGCAGCATACATACTGGCAGCCTACCGAACCCCCTGCGGCAAGGCCTACAAGGGGAGCTTCCGGAGCATGCGCCCCGACGATCTCGCCGCTGCGGCCATTACCGGGATCATTGAGCGCAGCGGCATCGACCCCGGGCAGCTCGACGATATCGTGTTGGGGTGCGCCTTTCCCGAGGGGGAGCAGGGGATGAACGTGGCGCGGATCGCCGCGCTGCGTGCTGGCGTCCCTTTTCACGTGCCGGCCGAAACGATCAACCGCTTCTGTTCCTCGGGGCTGCAGGCGATCGCCCATGCCGCCGAGAGGATCATGGCCGGTTTCGCCGACTGCGTTCTCGCCGGCGGCACCGAGTCGATGTCGCTGATCCCCATGGGGGGGCAAAAGTACAGCGCCAACCCGCACCTGGTCGCCGAGTGGCCGCAGTCCTACGCTTCAATGGGGATCACTGCCGAACTGGTCGCCGAGCAGTACCGCATCCCGCGGGAAAAACAGGACCAGTTCGCCTGCGCCAGTCACCACAAGGCGGCCCGGGCGCTGCGCGAAAAAAAGTTTGCCGACGAGATCATTGCGGTGGAGGTCGAGCAGGGCCAGGTGGTGGAGAACCGCGCCCGCACGAAAGTCATTAGTGTCAACGAGGACGAAGGGGTGCGGGCCGATACCACGGTGGAGGCGCTGGCGGGGCTCAAACCCGCCTTCAAGGTCGGTGGAACGGTCACCGCCGGCAACGCCTCGCAGATGACCGACGGCGCCGCCGTGGTACTGGTCGTTTCGGAAGAGTATCTCAAGGCTGTCGGCCAAAAGCCCCTGGCCCGCTTCGTCGCCTTCGGGGTGCGCGGGGTGGCGCCGGAGATCATGGGCATCGGCCCGGTCGAGGCGATTCCGGCGGCCCTCAAGATGGCCGGCCTCAAGCAGGACGACATCGGCCTGGTCGAGCTGAACGAGGCCTTTGCCGCCCAGGCGCTGGCCGTGATGGCCGAGCTCGACCTCAACCCCGAGATTGTCAACGTCAACGGCGGCGCCATCGCTCTTGGCCATCCCCTGGGCTGCACCGGCGCCAAGCTGACCACCAGTCTCCTTTACGAAATGCGCCGGCGCCAGCAAAAGTACGGCATGGTGAGCATGTGCATCGGCGGCGGCATGGGGGCCGCCGGCATCTTCGAACTGATGTGACGCCTGTTGCTGAGCTATTGTCTGAAGCACCGAATGCCCCGGGCGGGTTCCCGGGGCATTCGGCGTGATGAACCCCGGTGACGTTTCGGGGGCTTTGTACGGCAAGCAGGTAGGGAATCTTGGGGGGGCTTATTGGTATATTTTATGTTGAGAGTCGGGAACCGGCTGTTTTATAGTGAACGGCCGGGATTAAAAATGCATTGTTGGCACAATAATCGCAAAAAATTGCTGAGATTTTTTGCTTTCGTGTTTTGCGTCCAAAGGAGTCTGTCGTATGTGTTGGAAAACCTGCAGAAAAAGTCTGATCCCCTCTCTCGTCACCCTGCTGCTGCTGTTGTTGTCGTTTCAGGCGGCCTGGGCCAAAGCCAAAATTCCGACACCGGCTGAGTTGCCCGGGGGGAAGCTGGTCTCCGTCGATGAAAGCCAGGTCCTTGTCGAGCAGAAAAACACCGTATTTTTCGACACCCGTTCAGCACTCAACTACGGCAAGGGGCATATCCCCGGGGCCGCCGCCTTGCCCTATTTTGAAAAGAGCGCCAAGGCCGTCGATTTCGACCCCGCCGGCGACCATGTCGACCTGAGCCGACTGCCTGCTGACAAAAGCGCCACCCTCGTCTTCTACAGCCATGGCGAAACCGGCTGGAAGTCGTACAAGGCCGCCGTTCTTGCCATCCGCACCGGCTACACCGATGTTCGCTGGTTCCGCAGCGGTTTCAGCAGCTGGCTCGAAAAAGGGCTCTCCGCCGAATTTTAATCGGTTCCCCGGCAGTATGCCCCGTCCGAGCCGTGCCGGGGCGCACTGCCGATAGTTGCCAAACAAAGAAAGAGGGCCAGGTTGCCGTCTCTATTTCCACTGACAGTTAAAAAAAGGCTTCTGCTGATCGGCTGCTTCGTGATGCTGCTGGTCGGGCTGCTGATCTGGTCGGGCTGGCACGCCATGGTTTTGGTTCAGCAGAAAAACCACGTGGCCAGAACGCTTGAGCAGGCCTCGGCGTCCCTTCAGGTGGTGCTGCGGGGGGTGGCCGAATACGCCCTGACCGAGGGAACGCCGGCCCCCTATAAAGAAACCATGGGGGCGATCGGTGGTCTGGAAGAGAGCATGGTGTACCTGATCGATAAAATTCAGGCGAGCGAAGTGCAGGACCAGCTGGCGAAAATCAACCCCTTGTGGCAGGACCTTCGCGCAGAGATCGACGCCTTTTTCGAGTACGAGGAGATTTCGCCTTTTAACACCGAGGCGATGATCCATTACGGCCGGCTCACCGCCAAGGGCGC
>CALZIC010000169.1 GCA_945787285.1 uncultured Desulfuromonadales bacterium | reverse complement strand
TGGTACGGAAACCTATGAGTTGAAAAAGGGATCAGTCGGCACAGAATCTTACTGTGTTGAGGAAGGTTTTGAATCTGCCGCGAAGCGGCTTACTTGAACCCAGGCTTGTGACCATTTTGGTTGCCTATGTCCCTAACTTGTACCTAGCCCAGAGGTGGTGCCTTTTAAATTTTTGGATCCAAATCGGCTGATTCGGCATCGATTTCAGACCTCCCTCAAAGGAATAACGGCCCCCCGGGTGAGCGTATGGACTCCCCGGGGCCGTGTGTTTCAGAGGGTTATTTATGCCCGCTTGCCAGCCTCCCCTGGTGCGCGGTATAGTACCCGCCATGAAACCGGCACTGAAACTCGATAAACTCTGCAAAAGCTTCGGCGGCACCCGGGTGGTGAACGAGCTCTCCTTCGCCATTGAAGCGGGAGAAATCTTCGGCCTGCTCGGCCCCAACGGCGCCGGCAAAAGCACCACCATCAACATGGTGGCCGGTGTAACCCGCATCGACAGCGGGTCGGTCGCTGTTTTCGGACACGACGCCCGCAGCGACTACCGCACGACCCGCCGCCTCGCCCTGAAGATTCACGCCGGCTACTACGGCGTCCTTTCCGATCACACCTGGCGGGAGCGACTGATCGACCGACTCGGGCTCGGCCCGCACCTGCACAAACCGATGAACAAGCTCTCCGGCGGGCTCAAGCGGCGCTTCATGGTCGCCAAGGCCCTGATTCACAAACCGCGCCTGCTGATCCTCGACGAACCGACCGCCGGGGTCGATGTCGAACTGCGCCACAACCTGTGGCGCTTCGTGCGGGAGATCAACGAGGAGGGGACGAGCGTTTTGCTCACCACCCACTACCTGGAGGAAGCCGAACAGATGTGCGACCGCATCGCCATCATGAACCACGGCCGCCTGGTGGCCCTGGAAAAAACCGGCGACCTGCTGGCCAGAGTCGGTAAAAAAACCCTGCTGCTGCACCTCTGCTCCCCCCTGGAAGGGCTGCCGGAGAGTTTCGCCGGGCTGGGGGCGCACCTGGTCGACTCTCGCACCCTGGCGCTGACCATGGTCGGCGGACGCAACGCCGCCAAGGCCCTGTCGCTGCTCAGCCAGATGGGCGTTTCGGTTCTCGAGATGGAAACCGAGAAAGCCGGACTCGAAGAGGTCTTTATCCAGCTGACCGGCATGGGCCAAAACGTCGGGGAGGGGCGCTGATGACAGGAAATGCGAACGGACAGGGCCCCTTTGTGCGCTGGCTCCCTTTCTGGACCCTGCTGCAGAAGGAAATTCTGCGGTTCCTGAGGGTTTCGGTGCAGACCCTGCTGACGCCGATCGTCACCGCCTCTTTGTACCTGTTCGTCTTCGGCGCCACCCTCGGCGAACGCATTTCCGTGCTCGAGGGGTTCAGCTACGCCCAGTTCGTCATCCCCGGGCTGATCTTGATGGGGGTGATCTCCAACTCCTTCGCCAACACCTCGTCATCCCTGTTCATGTCACGGTATCTCGGCAATATCGTCGATCTGCTGGTGACCCCCATCAGCCCGCCGCAGTTCATTTTCGCATACACCCTGGCCGCCATGTGCCGCGGGCTTCTGGTCGGGCTGGCCGTCACCTGCATTTCGACCTTTTTCGCCGAGCTCCCGTTCACCAACCTGCCGCTGGCCCTGCTGATGGCCGCCATGGCCAGCTTTCTGTTCGCCCAGTTCGGGCTCATCGCCGCGATCTATTCCAACACCTTCGACGCCCTGTCGATGTACAATCACTTCGTCATCCTTCCCCTGATCTACCTGGGAGGGGTCTTTTATCCGATATCGATCCTCCCCCCGTTCTGGAAAGATCTCTCCCATTTCAACCCCCTTTTCTACCTCATCGACGGCTTCCGCCATGCGCTCATCGGGGTCGGAGACACCCCCTTGGTTGTCGCATTCGGCATCACCGCCGCAATCGGCGCGGTTCTCTTTTTGTGGGCGTTTATACTGATCGGAAAAGGCTACCGGCTGAAAAGCTGACAGCAGGGCAGGGCAGGAGCAGGCTTACCGCCTCAGGCGGTAAAGAGTTGAAGGAACAGCTCGAAGAGTTTTCGATCGAGATCGGTGTCGAACTGCTTGTGCATGATCTTGAAGGCATCGAAGGTCGAATGGCGGTTGTGATAGGAGCGGTCGGCGGTAAGTGCCTCGTAGACGTCGGCCAGTCGGCAGATGCGCGCGTAGGGGTGAATGTCGTCCCCCTTGAGGCCGTGGGGATAGCCGTTGCCGTCGGCCTTTTCGTGATGCTGCACGGCGATGACTCTGGCCTCTTCGGTCAGAATCCCGCTTTCCTGAAGCATCGTCTGACCGTCCTCGGGATGGCGGCGGATGACCCGCCATTCCTGCTCGGTCAGTTTCCCTGGTTTGTTGAGGATCTCGATGGGGACCCGGCACTTTCCGAGGTCGTGGAGGAAAAACCCGGCGCCGAGGCTTTCAACCTGCTTCAGGGCGCCAGCCCCGTAGAAGATCTTGGCCAGGGCCACGGCAAAGATGCCGACATTGGTCGAGTGGGTGTAGGTGGAGTGGTCGTAGGCGGTCAGGCGGACCAGGTGCTTGGTCGCGCTGTCGTCCGAAACGATCAGTTGCACCGTCGGCAGGATCGCTTCCTGGGCCTTACGGATAAAGGGGGCTCTCGGTTCCTCAAAGGCCCAGCGCAGGATTTCCTGGCAGGAGGCGTGCACCGCCTCGGCTTTTTTTTTGGAGGTGGTATTGGGGTCGCGCACCACCGAGGTCAGGGTGTTTTTCAGGTAATCGAAATAGAGCGGGCTGTCCGCATCCTGGATAAAAAGGTAGTAGAGGCCGTTGCCGACCAGGCGGTTCCTGACCTGGCGATCCATCGGCAGCATTTTGCGGGCGAACAAAACATGTTCGTTTTCCCGGGTCCGCCGATACAGGTCGCAGGGGGAGGTGCCCTCCGGGTCGAGGCACCTCAGGTCGACGGGAAACCAGCCGTCTGAAGGCGGGGGAGGAAGGGTCGTGTTCTCGCTGACAAGATTCTTTGGATCCATCTAGGTTACTTCCGTTCGAACAGGAGCCCTGAAGATCGAAACCAACGGCGACGGATGGGATCCTCACCGCTGAAAAGTCCCCCATTCTAACCCAGAAAGGGCGGTAAAATCTACCGTCACAACCGTTCAAGCCCACCCTTTTTGGCCGCAAACAAAAATCGGCACCCCGAAACAGGGTGCCGACAGGTAATTTTGGTACAAAATTGGCTGTCAGACAGCTTTAGACGTCGCCGACATGCTGGAGGATCGACTTTTCGACTTGCCGCCCCTCTTTCTGGGCCATGCTCTGAATCAGCACCTGCCCGCCGTAGGCAGCCGTCTTGGTGACCAGGCTCTCGGCTTTATGGCCGTCGTGGTTTTTAAACGCCTCGATGATTTTATGATGTTCCTGCACGGAAATCTCCATCCGCCCCGGCAGGGACAGGGAGGCCATGCGCAGACGGTTGAACTTGAGCATCAGCTGGCTGATCAGTTCCAAAAGCTTCTCGTTGCCTGCGGCACGAATAAAGCATTCATGAAAATCGTTATGGACCCGGAAGAAGCTTTTGACATCCCCATCGCGGGCCAGACTCTCGAGACGCTCGTTGATAGCTTCGAGTTTCTGAACGTCTTTTTCGGTCAGAGAAGCGGCCGCCATGCGCGCCGCGTAACCCTCGAGGATGCTTTTGATGGCGTAGAATTCTTCGACATCCCGCTCCGACAAGGAAGCGACAACGGCCCCTTTTCGGGGAATCACCGTCAGGTAGCCTTCGGACTCGAGCTGCCGGAAGGCCTCGCGAATGGGGGTGCGACTGATGCCGAAACGCTCTGCCAGCTCGGGCTCGGCAACCTTCTCGCCCGGCTTGAGAGCCCCTTTGAGGATCGCTTCCCGGATCGTTTCGAGAATTTTTTCCCTGAGTGTCTGATGGCTGTCGACTAGTTTTCTTCTCACCGGGAATCTCCCAACCTTGGGTTATTTAAACAATATTTAAATTGTATACAGTATACAGGTCATGTCAAGTCTTTTATCGGTTGAAGAAATCAGGGCTCCCGCTATATGATTAATATTCTTCAGGGCCGTTTGGTTTAGGCCCACAGAATTGGCGATTTGGAGTTTTCATGCAGCCCGTCCGCCATCTGCGTTTTTCACTGTTCGGCCTTTTCGCCATCCTGACTCTCGGCACGGGGGGGTTGCCCTGATCGAGGGGTGGAACCTCTTCGATTCGCTGTATATGACGATCATCACCCTGGCCACCGTCGGTTACAAGGAAGTCCCCCCCCCTGTCAGAAGGGGGCCAGGCCTTTACCCTGGTGCTCATCATCTTCGGTGCCGGCTTTATCGCCTACGCCATCGGCAGCCTGATCCGCTTTACCGTTGAGGGGGAACTGCGCTCGATACTGGGGAGAAAAAAATTGGAAAAACAAATCAACAAACTGAGCGATCACTACATCATCTGCGGATACGGCCGCATCGGCTCCCGGCCGCAAATCCCCGTCGTTGTGGTGGAGGAAGATCTGGAAATCTGCGAAAAACTCTCCGACGAGGGAAAGCTTTTCGTTCATGGCGACGCCACCGACGACGACACCCTGATCGCCGCAGGGATCAAGCGCGCCAAAGGGTTGATTACCGTGGTCACCTTGGACACCGGCCACAATCTTGAACTGCAGCTCGAGGAAATCGTGGTCTGCTCCGATTCCCGCCTGGTCGGCACCACCGTGGACAAAGCGGACATCCGCGGAGACCTGTGCCGTGTGTGAGCTCCTCCATGTGCACTTCCCGTTTCGCCACAGGTCGCGCTATCTCCCCTTTATCCTCGAGCATCACCTGCAGCCGGAAATCGCCCTGGTCGCCGGCGATTTCGCCGGTAGCGACGCCCCGCTGAAGGCCCTTGGCAAGACCCTGAAGCAGGCAGGCCTGCGTTGCACGGTGCATGCCCCGTTCATGGACCTTAACCCCGGAGCGGTCGATCCGGCGGTGCAAAAGATCACCCGCAACCGTTTCGAACAGAGCCTGGATGCGGCCGCCCTGCTCGGCGCGCGGGTGGTGGTCTTTCACCCGGGCTACGATCGCTGGCGCTACGGCGGGCAGCCGCGCCTGTGGATTGATCAGAACCTCGAGTTCTGGCCACCGCTGCTGAAAAAGGCCGAACGGCTCGGCATCCGGATGGCGCTGGAGAATATTTTCGAGGAGCAGCCCGACACCCTGGTCGAGTTGCTCGAAGCCATCGATTCCCCCTGGCTTGGACACTGCTTCGACTGCGGACACTGGAACCTGTTCAGTACGGTCGCACTGGAGGACTGGCTCGAGGCGCTGGGGGAGCGGCTGATTCACCTGCATCTGCACGACAACCGGGGCGAGAGAGACGCCCACTTACCCATCGGGGAGGGGGATATCCCGTTCCAGAGGCTGTTCGAGTACCTACGCACGCTCAAGCGCCCCCCGACCATGACCCTTGAGGCCCATGACCCCGAGGATGCCTTAACCTCCCTCGCCGCCGCTTCCGCTCTCCTTCTTCGCTGAAGAAGGGCGACTTTCCAACAGGGAGCCTCTGACCACTCCCCCTTCGCCAAACCGCTGCCTGAGCGTGTCGATCGCCTGGTCAAGAGACTCGGCCCGCTGGCGCACCTCAGCGGTGAACAGGCTCTGCTGACCGGCACCCTTTTTTTCCAGGGCCGAAAGACTTATCCCCAGCAGGCGCACAGGCCGGCTTTCCCCCTCGGTTTTGACAAGCAGCGCCTTTGCCTCCTGGTACATATCCGATCCGTTGTCGGTTGCTTCCGGCAGCGTTCTGCTTCGAGAAACCGTCGTGAAATCGGCGTATTTCACCTTGAGGGAAATGCACCGGCCGGATACGCCTGCCGCCCGCGCACGGTGCGCCACCCGGTCGGCGAGGCCAAGGAGCTGTCGACAGACCTCCTCACGACTGTGGATATCCTGTGCATAGGTATCCTCGTGGCCGATCGACTTCACTTCGGACTCAGGAACGACCGGACGATCGTCGATTCCCCTGGCGAGGCGATACAGGTGATCCCCCTGACTCCCCAGCAGGATCACCAGACGGTCCTGCCCCAGGTTCCGCAAATCGTCGACCGTGCGGATGCCGAGTCCCGAGAGCTTGTCGCCCGTCACCCGCCCCACCCCCCAGAGGGCAGAGACCGGCAACGGCCTGAGAAAAGCATCGACGTCCTCCTCGCAGAGGTAGAGAAGCCCGTCGGGCTTGGCCTGCTGCGAGGCCAGCTTGGCCAGAAACTTGTTCGGGGCCACCCCGGCACTGATGTTCAGACCGAGGCTGCGGCGCACCTCCTGGCGGAGGTTCGTGGCAATGGTGCGGGCTTCCCCGAGCAGGCGCTCGCAGCCGTTGATATCGAGAAAAGCCTCATCGATCGAAAGCTTTTCGACCCGATCGGTATACCGGTCGAAGACGGCAAAGACCTGCTTCGATATTTGCCGGTAGCGCTCCATGCGCACCGGCCGGCAAATGGCCTGTGGACAGAGCCGTCTCGCCTGGAACATGGGCATGGCTGAACGCACGCCAAAGGCCCTGGCTTCGTAGGAACAGGCACAGACCACCCCCCGGTTGCCGCCTCCGCCGACAATTACAGCACGGCCCCGCAATCCGGGATCGTCGAGCTGCTCTACCGAGGCATAAAAGGCATCGAGATCAACATGTATGATACGGCGAGAAGACATAATTCATTCAGAAATGGCGATGAGAACTTGTTTGACCCGTTTAAACATTCATGATATACACTGGTCATACCAATAATCAACCGGAGCATTCGTCCCAAAAAAATTTCCGAAGAAATCGTCGAGCAGATCAAGAGCCACATCTCCCAAGGGCAACTCAAGCCGGGTGAGCGGGTCCCCTCTGAGCGAGAACTTGCTGCCATGCTCGGCGTCAGCCGCCCATCGGTGCGTGAGGCGATCATGGTTCTCGAAGCCATGGGGCTGGTCGAATCGCGCCAGGGTGGGGGAACCTACGTCCGCTCCCTGACCGAAAAATCGCTCGCCGATCCCCTGACATCGCTGGTCGAAAACAACCCCCAGCTCCTCCACGACCTGACCGAGGTCCGCATCGGTCTCGAAAGCTGGTCGGCGTACCTGGCGGCCCAGAACGCCACGGACGAGGAGATCGCGGCCATGGCCACCCACCTTGAAGAGATGCGCCGTCAGGCCCCTTCAGGCGGCTGGGGCGCCGATGTGGACTACAGCTTCCACTACGCCATCACCATCGCTTCACACAACACCATCCAGGTGCATGTGCTGGACACCGTTCATGACCTGTTCAAAGCGACCATCGAGGTGGCCCTTTTCGAATTCTACCGCAAAGAGGGGTTCGCCAAGGTCCTGCTTGAGCAGCACGAGGCGATCTATCAGGCCATTGCCAACCGTGACCCCGAAGCGGCCAGGGAGGCGATGATCGACCATCTGTCCATCGTCCTGCGCAAAATGAGCGAATTTCTCGACCGTCCCGCCGTTTAATTCTGCATAACGTCAATGCCAATAAAAAAGGGCGACTTATAAAGTCGCCCTTTTTCTGTTTCTGTACCTGACCGTTCTTATCGTGCGTCTCTTCCAGCAACCTGGATACGAATCAGCGCCCGTTCCAGAGCAGCGGTCATGGTAGCAAACTCTTTGTCCTCAGGACTGAGTTTCTTGAGAGCTTCTTCGGCGCGGCCCAGAGCGGCCTTGGCCCGCTCCAGATCGATTTCATCGGCCGGTTCGGCCGTTTCAACCAGAACCGTCACCTTATCATCTTCGACTTCAACATAGCCCCAGTTAACCGCCACGTGGAAAACTTCTCCGCCGCTGCGGTAGGACAGTTCCCCGATCTTGAGGGTGGTCAGAAGGGGGGTATGCCCGGGAAGAATGCCGAACTCGCCGAGGGCGCCGGGAGCGGTAACCTCGTCAACCTCTACCGCAAGGGCCTTCTTGTAGGGGGTGACCATTTCGAGTTTGAGCTTTTCTGCCATTACAATCGTCCTTTACCGGCTGGAAGGGGCCACTAGCGCAGCCCCTCCATTGCATATCTCTATCAGGCCGCCAGTTTCTTGGCCTTCTCAAGGGCCTCTTCAATGGTACCGACCAGGTAGAAGGCCTGCTCGGGAATGTCGTCGTGCTTGCCTTCGACAATTTCCTGGAAACCTTTGATGGTGTCCTTGAGCTCGACGTACTTGCCGGGGGAACCGGTGAAGATCTCGGCCACGTGGAACGGCTGGGAGAGGAAACGCTGGATCTTGCGGGCGCGGGCAACAACCTGCTTGTCCTCTTCGGAGAGCTCGTCCATACCGAGGATGGCGATGATGTCCTGAAGGTCCTTGTAACGCTGCAGAACGAACTGAACCTCACGGGCCAGATTGTAGTGCTCTTCGCCAACAACCTGGGGATCGAGAATCCGGCTGTTGGAGTCGAGGTCGAACCCTTGGTGGTGGTGGTGATCCGCTCCTGCAGCTCGCCCATCTCGGTGGCCAGGGTCGGCTGGTAGCCAACGGCCGAAGGGATACGGCCGAGCAGCGCGGAGACCTCTGAGCCGGCCTGGGTGAAACGGAAAATGTTGTCGACGAAGAGCAGAACGTCCTGGCCTTCTTCATCACGGAAATATTCGGCGACGGTCAGGGCGGAGAGGGCGACGCGGGCACGGGCCCCAGGAGGCTCGTTCATCTGGCCGTAGACCAGAGCGGTCTTCTCAAGAACGCCCGATTCCTTCATCTCTTCCCAGAGGTCGTTCCCCTCACGGGTCCGCTCCCCAACGCCGGCGAAGACGGATAAGCCGCCGTGCTGCTGGGCGAGGTTGTTGATCAGTTCCATGATCAGAACGGTCTTGCCGACACCAGCGCCGCCGAACAGCCCGATCTTGCCGCCGCGGACATAGGGGGCGAGCAGGTCGATGACCTTGATGCCGGTCTCGAACGACTCAACCTTGGTCGACTGGTCAACAAATTCGGGGGTAGGGCGGTGAATTTCCCATTCCAGTTCGGTCTTTACCGGGCCGGCCTCGTCGACCGGCTCGCCGACGACGTTGAGGATGCGGCCGAGGGTACCGGGACCAACCGGCATAAGGATCTGCTTACCGGTGTCGAGAACGTCCTGACCGCGGACCAGGCCGTCGGTGGAGTCCATGGCGATGGCGCGGACGGTGTTTTCACCGAGATGCTGGGCGACTTCGACGACCAGGTTCCATTCCCCTTCGCCGAGAGACGGGCTGGTGATCTTAAGAGCGTGGTAAATCTCCGGGAGCTTACCGGCCGTGAACTCGACGTCAATGACAGGTCCGATAACCTGAGTGATTTTTCCTTTATTCATGATGAACCGTTCCTCCTTTATCTCACCCGCTACAGGTGTGAATCATCGTTCG
>CALZIC010000168.1 GCA_945787285.1 uncultured Desulfuromonadales bacterium | reverse complement strand
GTTCGAGGGTCGTCCGGTTCGAGGTTAATCGTGCTTTTCAGCTCATTGGTGGCACGCTTGAATTCGGCCAGCCCACGGCCCAGGGCCTTGGCAATTTCGGGGAGTTTCTGGGGGCCGATCACAAGCAAAGCCACTGCCAGGATCAGCAACATTTCCGGCATTCCGATTCCGAACATATCGATGCCCTTTAAAAAGAGGGTTTTGGTTTGGGTGGATAACTGATGCGTCGGGCCATGCTTGACCTACACTATCCATCCGGATAAATCAAGAGACCGGACGGGACATGCCCGGTCCGGTCTCCCGCTGAATAATTCACGAAAAGACTTGTCAGGCTTTTTCCTCAATGGAGGAAAGCTCTGCAGATTCTTCTTCCTCCTTGATCCCGGACTTGAAGTTCCGAATCCCTTTGCCGAGTGCCCCCCCGACCTGGGGGAGTTTGCCGGCACCGAAAACAATGAGGACCAGTGCCAGGACGATAAGTAGTTCTTGCGCTCCTAAACCGAACATGAGCTTTTCTCCTTTTTTGCTTAATTAATGCCGAGTTCTTTTTTGACCAAGGCCAAAACTGTCGGCAGCGCTTCGGACACCTTGGGGGAAAGATCGAGGTCCCAGTCCAGACTGCCCGGCTCCACCCCGATCACCATCACCTCCGGTGGTTGGGTGCGGCGGGTCAGCGCCAGGGTGCGGTCGAGATCGAACCCGTGCATCGAAGCGATCGTAGGCTTTTTTGCAAACTCATCGAAAGGCATGCGGTAAATAGTCCCGGGAGGCTCCCCGGCCTTGACCGCATCGATGACGACGACCCGCTCGGCCTTTTCCAGGGCCGGTAATGCCTCGAGGATAGCCGTGCCGATATCCAGCACTTCGGTATTTTCCGGGCACCCTGCCTCGATAAGGGCGTGGGCGGCATGCACCCCCACACCCTCATCTCCGAGCAAGGGATTCCCCAGTCCGAGAACGAGGTTCATCCCGTCCATCATCAGACGCTTCCTGCCTTGACGATGGTCGCCTTGCCGTCAGGCTGCATGACGTGCACAGCACAAGACAGGCAGGGGTCGAAGGAGTGGATGACCCGCAGCGCCTCGATAGGCTTGCTGGGATCCATGACCGGAGTACCGATCAGGGCCTGCTCCATAGGGCCGGCAACGCCCTGACTGTCTTTGGGCGAAGCGTTCCAGCAGGTCGGGGTGATGATCTGATATTTATCCAGTCTGCTGTCGGTCACCCGCATCCAGTGTCCCAGCGCGCCACGGGGCGCCTCGGTCAGACCGATGCCGGTCCCATCGGTGGGGCAGGCATAATCTGCATAGACGGGCTGACCAACCCTCAACTCGCCCAGCCAGCCGACCATGGCTTCTGCGATCTTGAGGGTTTCCTGGGCGCGGGCCGCATGACGGTCCATCACCGAAATGCCGTCGCGATAATCGCCATTGACGTACATGCGAGCCAGGGCGCCGGTCTCGTAGGGCTTATACTGACTGCCATAACGCGGTGCCTTGAGCCAGGAGTAGGCCTGCCCTTTGGGATAGACGGCTTCCTGCACGCCTTCACTGGGATTCAGGTTGTTGCCGGCGTCATTGTACCAGGAGTAGGTTACCGACTCGGTAATGGCCTGAAGATCGACAGGCTGCACCTGCCCCAGAGCCTGCTCGTACTGGCCGCGGCCGAGCAGTCTCTGCTGCCCCATGTCGTCCAGGTCGAAGACCCCGAAGGCCAGCAGGTTCTTGCTTCCGGCGCCAATGCCGTAGTAATCGCCGTAGGCCGCCGCCACTGCCTGAACATCGGGCAGATAAGCGCTGTTGATGAAATTAATCAGCCAGTTCAGGTGCCCGCGGAACTGGTCGATGTCCTGCTGCTTGGGCACCGCGGTGACCCCGCCGGGGATATAGGTGTGCCCCGAGGGCATGCGACCGGCGAAAATCGCGCCCATCTCATGGGCGCGGCGACGGGCTTCGACCGCCGCAGCGATATTCTGGCTGACCTGCCCCAGCCCGCTGCCGCTGCGCAGGTCGACCTGCCAGGCCGACTGCCAGGGCTGGGCCTGCGGACCGGGCACGAAGTCGAGAGCGGCCAGCAGGTAGAAGTGCAGGATGTGGGACATCACGAAGTTGGATCCCAGAACCAGATTACGTATCACCCGCGCATTTTCGGGGACCATGAACTGGGCGGCGTCCTCCAGGGCCATGACCGAGGACAGACTGTGGGAAATGGGGCAGACCCCGCAGATACGGGGGGTGATGACGGTGGCGTCGTGGGGATTGCGCCCTTCGAGGAGTTTTTCAAAGCCGCGAAAGAGGGTTCCGGTGCAGCGGGCGTCGACGATCTGCTGCTGACCGCCCACCGTATCGATGGAGACCTCCACCTTCATATGTCCTTCAATCCGGGTCACAGGATCCATGATGGTTACTGTTGCCATTTATCTGCTCCTTTTTGCAAAACCAGGTTGCATAATCTCAAATTTTGTGAAGACGAGAAATTAACCTTTAATCGTCATCGTGGCTGTCGTCGTCACCACTCGACTGCGGTGCGTTGAGAACCACCAGCTCGACGCTCAGATCACCGGCTTTGGCCCTGACCCGGTTGGGAACAGGCTCAGGTCTGCGGTAACCCGCACGCCATGTTCCGGCCGAGTCGGCATTGGTCGCACCGAGCATCCGGCCGGTGTCGGCGTTATACAGGGTAACCACCTGACCCGGGTCAGCCGTACCGACGACCCTGAGGACATTTCTTTCCGAAAGCCACTCGCATCTGTTGATCTTCAACGATCCGGAGGCTGGCGGAGGCTCAGGCGGAGGTGTGGTCTCGCCCGGAGGCGTGGTCTCGCTTGGAGGTGTGGTCTCGCCCGGAGGTGTGGTCTCGCCCGGAGGCGTGGTCTCGCCCGGAGGGGTAGTCTCGCCAGGGGCATCGACGGTGACAACATCACGCAGATCGCTAAGCCCGCTGCCTTCTGCTCTTACCTGCCGCGGCACGAATACCGGATTGGTTTGGGTGAAACGCCAGAGCCCGGAGGCATCGACATTTACATCCCCCAACACCGTGCCGTTATCAACGGCCGTCAAGCGGATTGAGGAGTTGGCGGTACCGCGACCTTCGATAACCAGGGTGGAGCTGTCGGTGCGCCATTCGGCCAGGGTGACATCCAACCGATTGATAGGGCTGGTGAATTTGTTGGCATAAAAGGGCAAAAAGTTGTCCGGGAACCCCTTCTCGACGCAGCCGATGCACACGGCGTTGGCGCCGATGCACCACTGGGTGCCGTTGTTCCACTTGCGCGCCTGGCAATCGGCATGGGTCCTGGGGCCCTTGCAACCAAGCCTTTCGAGACACCCCCCATCCAGGCCGAAGGTTCTGACCTCTGTCCTGTCTTCGCGGGGGCAGTGTTCGTGGATCTCCCCATTCTCCCCGGGAGGGAAGATTGCGACCGGTCGGCCCGTCGCATCGAGTTGAGGCACGCCCCCCCCCAGAAGTTGGGCCACCACAGAAACAATCCAGTCCGGGTGGGTCGGGCAGCCGGGGATGTTGATGGCCGGCAAACCGGTCAACTCGGTCACCGTCTTGATGGCGGTGGGGTTGGGAGCAGCCGCAGCCATGCCTCCGTAGCTGGAGCAGGTGCCGACATTGAGAATCGCCTTGGCTTTGGGGGCCAGGGTCTGGACGGCTTCCAGAGCCGTCACATCACGGCCGTTTTCGCTCCAGAGAATGCAGGTGTGGCCGTCGAATGCGGTAGGGATGCCTCCTTCGAGAACCAGGATGAAATCACCTGCGGCAGCCTCCTGCAGGGACTGAACCGCCTGGTCTCCGGCGCCGCCCATCAGGGTGGGGTGATAGGCAAGGCCGATATAGTTGATCAGCAGGTCGGCCAGGTCGGCGGGCCCGCTGGTGCCGACCAGGTTGGCCAGCGAAACGGTGCACCCCGAACAGCAGGCACCCTCCAGCCAAATGACCTGGGGCAAGCCGGCCCCGTCGGCCGCATAGGCCTTGCTCAGCTTGTCGACGACGCCGAGGGGAAGCCCCAGGGCTGCCGCCGAGGTAATGCTGTAGCGAAGAAAGTCACGTCTTTTGATTTTCATGTTTCGACTCCTACTTTGTCAGTTAAATCCAAATGCGTTGACTGCATCGGCTGGGCATCAACCAAGGCAAACAGGTTGCCCCTCCTATGCCTTTTGGGCCCCAGCCTTTAACCATGATGTTCCTGACCATTGAGCAGGGAACATGCCACCGCCCCAAAAGCTTGAAATCTAGCTCCTCAGCGATACATTAATCCGAGGCCTAAAACTCATATTAATCCAAACCGTTACAAAGGCTCACTGTTTCAATATTTTGTTTTTTTGAGGTTTTTTCACCTCGACCTCAGGATTAAATTTAAAAAAATCCTGTTGGCATATGGCAACAGCAATTCAATTCAGACCGTTTTTTCTGGGGAATTCTGCCGGGGCAAGGTGGGAAGAACGCAAACCCATCTCAAACTAAAGGCCTAAACAACTAATTTCTCCCTGCTTTTCTCACCTCCTCCCCTTTGGTGGGTGCTGCTCGGCCCTGTCTGCAGGCAACGACAACCCGCCGGTTGGAAACCGTGGCCCCTTACGCCCCCAAAGAGCATCAGCCCATTAGCGGAAGGTTCGACTGAGGGGAGACAAATATCTAATCTGACAGTGTAAATTCTGGTTCTTTTGGTAGGCCTCTACTGTCTTCAATCTGGCTTCAGGCATTTAAAACATTCCCGCAAAGTGCAGAGTCCACAGGAATGATACATATAGACCGGAATTCCCTTTCTTTTTGCTGTCGCCATGGCCTCGTTTCTGGCCTGGTGTGACACCTTGTTGGTAAAAACCACCAAGGCATCCGCGTTCTGAAGTTTTTTGGTCATCTTGGAGTTCGCCCTGTTAAAAATTTGAAGGGTACACCCATACTTTTTGGCCTCATCAATATAATGGGGGCCCAGCCTGTCCATTCCGCCAACCAGAACAATACTCATGCTCACTCCGCTGCTGATTGGAAACGACTAAAAGCCGTCCCGGCTTTTTCCATAGATGCTTGACTCAAAACTGGAGGGCCAGTTCAGGGGCAACCACGTCGCGGTTGTTCAACAACTTGCCCGTTTCCCCCAGGCAAAGCTCTGGTCTGAATTCTATGCGTAAGGAGAACCGGCCACCCGCCAGGGGACCTCGCCGATGCACTTCTCCACCGCATGTCACCACCGACGACGTCAACCCTGAGGGCATGGAAACAACTCTTTTAGAGTTTTATGGGCAAAAGACACCCTGGCCCTAACTTGAAAACGATTTTCACTTTTAATAGAAAAACGAACACCCTATGTCAACAAGAATTCGACATAGGGCTCGTTTTTTACCCGAGAATTAAGGTGGATTGAGAAAGACGGCTCTGCCCATGGTGGCATTTTAGGACCACAACATTTCTGGCGTGCATGCACGATGTAGTTCAAGGGGTCTTTGAATATTGATGTGCAAAAGGCCCATAAACCTGCACGGTTCATGGGCCTCGATCGGAGCAGGAGTTCGCGGCTGAAGCCGCTCCTACAGGTGATTGGGTTTACGTGGATAGCGCTACTAAGGAGAGAAAGGCTCCCAAGTAGGGTGCATGGTACCTGATGAGGTCCAACCACCTTTCAGGCGCCAGGGTCTAAATATACCTGATGCGAACGTCTTTGAGATATATCTCTTCGAGGACGCGGGCGATGCGTTTGATGATGTTGCGACGAATCTCCAAGTCGGCGGGATGGCTCGGATCCTGATGCGCCTCGTTGATCCTGGTGCCGACGACGAAGTCAATACTATCGCTGGTACGCAGCAGTTCCAACAGCTGCCCGGCGGCGTTGCCCTGGCTGGGCTTGCGATCCTGTTCGAGCAACTGGGCGACCCTGGTGAGGGTAAGAATCCCCTCCGTCACCAGATCGATTCCGTTTATGCTCGCCGTAGGGGGAACATCCATGGCGCAGGTCTCTAAGTTGGTAGTGATTTCAAGGCCCAGCTCCCGGGCGATGATATCGGCAGTGGTGCCACCGCAAATGACCTTGCGACCGGCGAAGGCGCCGATCATCTGAGCGATTTCGCCGTCGCGCTCCCTGGCAAAGGGTGGCCCCGAAAGCACCACCATGGGACGGGGCCTGCGGAAGTAAAGGACCGCAGCTGTCATATCGTCATCGGCTCGTCGCTGGGGCTCCTGCCGAAGCGCCTCGTTGACGATCAGCCGGGCCAGGGCGCCCGCGGACAGGGATGGGTCGCGACGCACCTGCTCCAAAACGAATTTCTGGCAACCTTCTCGCTGCCAGCCGTTTTTCAGACCTTCGGATCCGAGCCCGGCCTCAGTGATGCCATCGGTGAGAATAACCAGGCGATCTTCGGGACGCGGCTCCAGGGCGTAG
>CALZIC010000167.1 GCA_945787285.1 uncultured Desulfuromonadales bacterium | reverse complement strand
CGCAGAAGGTGTGATCCAACTCACCGGTAAGCGCCTCAACGGCCTCAAGGAGGTTGATTTTGTTAAGTGCCGAAGCGACCTGGTCAGCAAAGAGCTTGACCGTATCAACATCGGTATCATCAAGCGCTCTTTTGCGCAGCTTATTATCGACCCCGAACAGCCCGACCACCTCATCGCGCACGATAATCGGACAGAGGATGAAGTTCTTCGACCGTAGCGACTCTACCTTGTCGCAGGGGGGCTTCAGGTGAAACTCGTCGGGCATCTGGGTGATATCGTCGATCAGGAGCAGGCGCTTTTCGGTCACCACCTTGAAAAGGGCGCCGGAGCGGGGGTCGAGCGGCAGAGAAAACCCGGGGAGCGACTCCTGCCCGGCGGAGCGACTGGCAACAAAGTCGAGACCGTCTCTGCTGCGGTTTACCATCAGAATATTAACCCGGTCGTAATTGAGAATTTCATGCAGACCGTTGGCGGCCAGCCGAATAACCTCTTCGATGTTGACCGACTTCTGAATGTGGGTATTGATGGAATGAAAGTTCTTGATGCTGTTGTCAAGATCGCGAAAACGCCTCTCAAACGTGGCCTTCTGCTCAGCGTTTTCGCGGTTGAGTTGATCGAGCCGGACGGCGCGCTCATGAATCTGCTGGGCCCCCTTGCCGATAAGATACCCGGTGGTGCCAAGGACCACAGCGGTGCCCAGGCCCATGTACAGGTAGAGGGCGATACTTTCGCCAGAACGCATGATGTCTGCAACAACCTGCGACCACAGCCCCTTTCCGTCCTGCCAGAAAAGAATAAGGCGCAGCATTCCCCAACCAATGGGCGCACTCACACCCAGGAACAGACCAGCCAGTCCGTACAGCAGACCGCGGTCAAGGTGACTTTTTGAATTCTCTTCGCTCATACTTCATCCCTGTCGCTTAAGGGAAGTGCAGGCAACCGACGGCCTCGCACAGATCCAGAACACCATCAAAACACAAATAAAAAGAAAACACACCTCGTTAGCATGCATCAATTTCCTAGGCTAGCCAGTCACCGGGAACGGGTCAAGTAAAATCGCCGCCCTCACGAGACACCGGCAATCTGTCAATCGGAATGGTTCGCCGTAGCCTCATGCCTACGCTCGGCAGGATCCTAACGCCCCATCATGATTCCGACATCTTCAGCCGCCTGAACCAGTTGCCCCTCCGGATCCACCCGGTTAAGGGACCCGACAGCATCCTCGATGGGAATCGCATCGACGGCGCGGCCTCGCAGAGCGACCATATGCCCGAATTTTTCCTGCTCGATCAACTCGACAGCGGCCGTGCCGAAGCGTGTGCCAAGGATGCGGTCGAACGGCGACGGAGTGCCACCGCGCTGAACGTGGCCAAGCACGACAACCCTCGTCTCCATGTCGAGCCTGCGCTCAATTTCATCGGCCACAAACCGGCTGACGCCACCTAACCGCTCGACGCCATGCGTCTGTTCAGCGGTCGCCTGCACCACCTTGCCGCCCCCTTTGGGAAAAGCCCCTTCGCTAACCACGATGATGGAAAAGCGGCAGCATCTCTGGCGGCGGGTTTCAATCGCCTCGCAGACCCGACCCATATCGAAAGGGATTTCGGGAAGCAGGATCACGTCGGCGCTTCCGGCGATTCCCGATTCGAGGGCGATCCACCCGGCATCGCGCCCCATGACCTCGACGACCATGGCGCGATGGTGACTCTCGGCGGTCGAATGCAGGCGATCGAGCGCTTCGGTGACGATGCCCACAGCGGTGTTATAGCCAAAGGTAACATCCGTTCCGCGCAGGTCGTTATCTATGGTCTTGGGCACGCCGACGACCTTCAAGCCCCGGGTACTGAGCTGCCGGGCTATTTTCAGGGTGCCGTCGCCACCGACAACGACCAGGGCGTCGGCGCCGATTTTTTTGAAATTCTCTATCACCGTGCCGGAAACGTCGCGCAAAACGACCTCGCCGTTTTCCCGCACCGGAAAGGCAAAAGGGTTGCCCCGGTTACTGGTCCCGAGAATCGTTCCGCCCTTGGGGAGGATGCCTCGAACATTGCCCAGATCGAGCGGCACCACCCTGGGCCCTTCGACAAGCCCATCGAATCCGTCGAGGATTCCGATGACTTTCCATCCATGCTTGAGGGTGGCGGCGCGCACCACCCCCCTGATCACGGCATTCAAACCCGGGCAGTCTCCACCCCCGGTTAAAATCGCAAGGGTCTTGCTCATTCGTGGTCTCCAAGCCAAAAGGCTGTTAAATCGCCTCCATCCGGAAGCTGATTATTCACATTGCATGGACAAAGCTGCCGCACCGAGAATTCCGGCGCTGTCGGAGAGCTCTCCCCGAACCACTTTCATGCGGGATGCCGGAACCTGAAAAGCCCGCGCCGTCAACTCCCGGTCAATGGCAGGAGCCATCAGATCGAGACTGTCGCTGGCCCCTCCGGTAACCACCACCCCATCGAGATTGAGCAGGTTGGCCATCCCGGCAAAAACCAGGCCCAGACAACGACCGGCCTCCTCGAAAACCTCCAAGGCAAGCGGATCCCCCCGGCGAGCCGCACAGGCAACCCGCTCGCTCGTCAACTCCTCATTCCCCACCGGGTCGAGCATGCTTGGAACACCTGCAGCAAGCCTCTCCCTGACGCCTATAACGATACCGCTCGCCGAGGCGTACTGCTCGAGGCATCCGCGGCTGCCGCACTTGCACGGTCGTCCATCGGGCACCACCACAAGATGACCGACCTCCCCTGCCGCGCCGTCAGCCCCCGTCCAGATCTTTCGGTTGAGGACGAGTCCGCCTCCGACTCCGGTGCCCAGGGTCACGGTCAGAAAGGAATCGAACATCCGGCCGGCGCCGTACCGGGCTTCCCCCCAGCAAACGGCGTTGGCGTCATTGTTTATGACGGTTGGAACGCCAAGGAGCTCAGCAAGATCGTCGGCCAGTGGCTGGCCGTCAAAACAGGCAAGATTGGGCGATACACGAATCGAACCGTCGCGGCTGACGATTCCGGGGACCCCCATGCCGATGGTCGTGACCGACCGACCGTTTTCATCGGCCCAGGCAATTTGCTCCCGGCACAGCTCGGCCAGAAAATCGACAAAAGCGGGGTAGTTTTGATCAAACGGGGTGGAAACCTTGCGAACCGGACCCAACTGCCCATCGGAGCAGACATATGCGGCACGGCAGTTCGTTCCACCGAGGTCTATTCCGAGAGCCACGTTTGCCATCAGCGCCCTCTCCGTTCCCGGGTGGCAATAGCCAGCTTTGAAAACCCGGCAGCCTGAGCCATGTCCATCAGCTCGACCACCACCCCGTGGCGCGCGTCCTTGTCTGCCAGCAGCATGAAGGTCATCCCTTGCGACTTTTTACCGAAAGAGCGCAGGTAGTCGGGCAGAGCCTCGAGGGTGTAGGGTTTATCCTTGATAAAGACCTCCCCCTCGCGGGACAGGTAGACCTTGATCTCTTCGGGGTCCCTTTCAGCGACAACCGATGAAGTCTCCGGCAGCTTGATGGAGAGTCCGGGCGTTTCTACAAAAGTTGTTGAAATCATGAAAAATATAAGCAGCAGAAAAACCACGTCGACCATCGGGGTGAGGTCAACATTCGGCTCATTGCGCTTTTTCCGTGAAAATCCCATCGAAATCAGCCCCCGAGAAGATCGACCACACGCAGGGAATACTCTTCGAGTTCGAGGGTGATCCGGTCTACGCGGCTGGAAAGATATTTGTGGAGCAGGATGGTCGGTATGGCCACAGAGAGCCCCGCCGCGGTGGTGATGAGGGCCTGGGATATACCGCCGCCGAGAGTGGCCGGGGTTCCGCCGCCCTGCACGGCAATGACGGTAAACGCATCGATCATCCCCAGAACCGTCCCCAAGAGACCGAGCAGGGGGCTGATGGTGGCAATGGTCCCCATGAGTCCGAGATACCGTTCAAGCGGAGCCGTCTCCCGGCTCCCTACCTCTTCGACCACCGTCTTGATCTGATCGCGGCGGCGTCCCTGCAGGCGCAGGGCCGCGATAAAGATGCGAGAAAGAGGCCCCCCCTGGCGCTGACAGACGATGATCGCCTCTTCGATATGGGTCTTCAATGCCAGACCCTCAACCTCGGCAGCCAGGGCCGCAGTACCCCGATGAATCTGGTAAAAAGACCATAGCCGCTCAAAAAAAATGGCCAGGGCCAAAACCGAACAGAGCAGAATCGGATACATCAGCGGCCCGCCCTTATAAAATAATTCCTCCATATGCCTGCATAAACCCTTTCAAAAATAACCTCAGGATAAAACCTGTCTCCAGATCGAGAAACAACCAGGCAATCTTAAGCTGTTTCCGCTACGGAATCAACCTGCATCCCGCTTGTCATGGATAAACCGGAAAACTTTCACACAGCCCCACCTCAAGCCGAGGAAAACTACGGTTTCAGGTGTCTCCTTTCAGTGCGGCAAATTCATCGACCAGCAGATCGAAAGTCTCTTCGAGATATTGCGGAACAACCCGGATATCGGCCATCACCGGCATGAAATTGGTATCCCCCCCCCAGCGCGGCACCAGATGAACGTGCAAGTGATCCTCGACCCCGGCACCGGCAACCTGCCCAAGGTTCAACCCGATATTAAACCCCTGGGGGAAAATCACCCGTTTCAGAATCCTCTGCGATGCGGCGACAAGGCTCCAGAGTTCGAGAACTTCCTGCTCTTCCAACTCATCGATTTCACAAGTATGGCGGTAGGGGACGACCATCAGATGGCCGTTGGTGTACGGAAACCGGTTCATGATGACAAAAGCGTGCTTTCCCCGAAAAAGGATCAGCCTTTCACGGTCGTGGGCACTTTCGTCCTCCTTGATGCAGAAGATGCATCTCTCTTCACACTCCCCGACAATGTAGGCCATGCGCCAGGGCGCCCATAAGTGCTTCATCATACCCCCTCGACAAATCCGGTGGAATCAAGATCGACAATGTCCCCATCCATACTCTCACCCACCTCGATGATCCCGACCGTGTGCGAAGCGGCTCGCCGTTTATCGGTCGGGCTGCCCGGGTTGAACAGGAGAATTCCGTCGCGACAGTGGCTGACCGGCCAGTGACTGTGTCCGTAGACAAGGCAGTCGATGGCATCCCGGGAGAACTCGGCAAGGACACGCGATTCGAGCCCCGCAGCATCCCCCCATCCATGAATGAGGCCGATACGGAAGCCATTGACAACGACAATCCGCCGATGGGGTATCCCGGAAACGGGCGGGTCCATATTGCCGCGCACCGCGCAGACAGTGAGCCCTGCAAACAGGTCGAGAAACTCGGGAATCACGACATCCCCCGCATGCAGGATCATCTCGACGTCGGCGAAAGGACCTGCAAGGAGGGCTTCGGCAATTCGGGCCCCGGAGGCAAGATCATGAATATGGGTATCGGATATAACACCGATTTTTTTCGCAACCATTCGATCTCACTTTTTCGCAGAAAGGTGAAAACACCCGACGGTTTTAACGTCAGGGGTTTCATCAAAGATAACGTTTTTTTACCCTCGCCAAAGTATTAGCGTGTATTATAGCAAAAACAAGCAAATTTCCCCACCCCAGAATCCCCTTTCAGGTGGTGGCATTTGGCCACATGGCGAAAATTCATCAAATCGATGTCCCGGAAAATTGTTGAATAAAAAGGGTCATGGACCTCTTGACCTCCTGAAATTTAACGATATTTTTTAAACGGACCGATTCCTCTCAAGCTGGCACCAGCCTTGCTAACGAGTAGGTATTCAAGAAATATAAACACAGTTTGAGAGATGCAAATTCTGCTTGACAGGCGTCTATGTGGGCGTCTATGCTCGCCTTTAGTTTGGCTAAATTTTTTTAGCAAAACAAAAAACCAGATCGACTCTTAATTATTCAAAACCAAGAAGCGCGGTGCCAACCGGGAAATCCCCTACAGGGTATTTTAAAGAAGAGTAAAATTCCAGCCAAAAGAGAGGAAATGAAAACCATGTCAAAAAAACAGGAAGCTCTCGATTATCACAGCATGGGGCGAAAAGGTAAAATCGAAGTTATCACGACCAAACCCTGCGCCACCAGCAGGGATTTGTCTCTCGCATACAGCCCCGGGGTCGCCGAGCCCTGCCTCGAAATCGAAAAGAATCCCGACGACGCCTACAAGTACACCGCCAAGGGGAACCTGGTGGCGGTCGTTTCCAACGGCACCGCCGTTCTCGGCCTCGGTGACATCGGCGCCATGGCCGGCAAGCCGGTCATGGAGGGCAAGGGGGTTCTCTTCAAGAGTTTTGCCGACGTCGACGTCTTTGACATCGAACTCAACACCAAGGACTCGGACGAAATCATCCGCACCGTCAAGCTGCTCGAGCCGACCTTCGGCGGCATCAACCTCGAGGACATCAAGGGCCCCGAGTGC
>CALZIC010000166.1 GCA_945787285.1 uncultured Desulfuromonadales bacterium | reverse complement strand
TTGAAGAAAGAATTGCCAGGCAGGCTGATTTATTTAAAAACCATGCCTTGGGCCATTACAAAGGCAAAAGCGATGCCCAGCTGCAAGAAATGGCCAAGCGGGAGATTTATATCGGTGAGTACTTTGCCAAAAATAACTTGAGCAACCCCAAGGTTCCCGAAGCTGAAATAAAAGACTACTACGAACAGAGGAAGCAACAATACGCCGCCAAGGAAGATAGCGTCCATGTGCAGCATATACTGGTTCAGATTCCGGAGTATGCCACCGACGAAGCCCGGGAGAAGGCGCGCCAAAAAATCGATGAAGCCCGGGAGTTGATTGCCTCTGGTGAGGACTTCGCCGAGGTTGCCAGGAAGTTTTCAGAAGACAATGCGGCCTCGGCGGGCGGGGATATCGGTTACATCCAACGGGGATACATGCCCCCGGAGTTTGATGCCGCGGCGTTCACCCTGGAGCCTGACAAGCTGAGCGAGGTGGTGAAAACCAAGTTCGGGTATCACGTATTGCAAGTGGTTGATCGCATAGACAAGGGGCGTATTCCTCCCTATGAAGATTTGAAGGACTTTTTTGGCAAGTATCTGCAGAATAATCTTTCCAAAAAAGTCCTGGACGACCACATTCGGACCTTGCGAAAAAAAGCCAAGATAGAAATATTCCTGGATTAGGCAACACGGTTGTTTTTGATCTGGCCGGTGAAACCGGTGGTGTAGGGATAGGAGATTGCCGAAGGATTGGAAAGTAACAGATCATGCTTGAAAAAATGGTGAAAAATTAAATCCATGCAGTATCTGCCTGTGGCGGGTAAAGCACTGCATGTCGAAATAGCCGGATTGCCTTTTATGGGCAATCCGGCTTTTTATTTGGTTAGGGACTCATCAACCTTTCTGGGGGGCAGAAGGAGAATCGCATTAAGGTAGGGAAAAGCCCCTCCTGCTTTGGAGTTGTCACTGTAAGTGAAGGCAATTATCGCTCTTGTTGGTCGTGGCTCTGAGGTGAGGCCTGTGATTTATATCAGACAGGTTGGTGGCCGGGAAAAAGGCAAAAAAAAAACCCGGGCGGGGACCCGGGGTTCGCTAAGAATATCTCCATTTCGGGGAATCAGCCGACTCTGGAGGAGGTTTGATGGCTGGAAAAGAGATATTTGCGATAAATATGTGAAAGTGTTTTTCTCTGTTTTAGTTCAGGGAACGTAAGGCTCCCACGGCAGCCCCAGGGCGCGGGCGACCGATTCGTTGCATAATTTGCCGGCAAAGGTATTGACCCCTCTGGCCAGGGCCTGGTCAGCCCTGCAGGCATCGGCCAGTCCGCTGGCGGCAATGCTGCGTACGTAGGGCAGGGTGCTGTTGGTCAAGGCAAAGGTGCTTGTTTTGCTGACCGCTCCCGGCATGTTCGCCACCCCGTAGTGAAGTACCCCGTCGACATTGTAGACCGGGTTGTCGTGGGTGGTGGGGCGAATCGTCTCGACACATCCCCCCTGGTCGACGGCCACATCGACAATGACCGTCCCCTCCGACATGCGCCGGAGCAGTTTTCGGTTGATCAGGATCGGGGCGCGGGCCGCGGTGACCAGAACCGCACCGACAACCAGATCGGCCCGAGTCACTTCTTCCTCGATCGCCTGCGAGCTGCTCATCAGCGTGTGGATGCGGTTGCCGTAGTGATCGTCGAGGTAGCCGAGCCGTCTCGAGTCGATGTCGATGATGGTGACGTCCGCCCCCATGCCGACGGCTATGCGCAGGGCATTGCTGCCTACGGTGCCGCCGCCGAGGATGACCACCTTGCCGGGTCGCACCCCGGGGGCACCGCCGAGCAGAACGCCTTTGCCGCCGTTTTCCTTTTGCAGGTAAAAGGCGCCGACCTGAACCGACATGCGTCCCGCAACCTCGCTCATCGGGTGAAGCAGCGGGAGCGACCCGTCGTCGAGTTGAACCGTTTCGTAGGCCACGCCGCCGACCTTGCGCTCGAGCAGCGCACGGGTCACCTCCGGCGCCGGGGCCAGGTGCAGGTAGGTGAACAGGATCTGACCGGACTGCAGCAGGTCGAATTCGGCGGCGAGGGGTTCTTTGACCTTGACGATCATTTCCCCCCTGCGATAAAGTTCAGAGGCCGTGTCGACCAGCTTGGAACCTGCCGCCAGGTAGTCGGAGTCGGCAATGCCGCTTCCCGTCCCCGCCCCCTTCTCGATCAGGACAGTATGCCCGTCCTCGACCAGGGTTCGCACCCCTGCCGGGGTCAAGCCGACCCGATATTCCCGGGTTTTGATTTCTTTCGGTACGGCAATAATCATTTTAAATACCACTAAAATAAGTTCAGTGAAAATAACTTTTGTCTGCGTCTGCGTCAAGTAAAAAGATGTTCCATCGCAGGCAGATGACTAGAATAATTAAACTCTAACACTGGCGTAAGCTTTTGAAAAGGAGCCGCCAGGTCAAAGAGGCGAAGATGCGGGAGAATCTGACCAAACGCTGTTACCGGATAAGCAAGGCCGAAATCGGCTACCTCCGCTTTATTCTTGAAAGCTACGATGGGCTGGCGTTCGTCCGCACCCTCGATGGTCGTGAGGCCCTGGTGGAGATTGCTTATCCCCCTTCACGCAGCGTTGATGCCGAGGCGCTACTGAGCGCTCTGGCCGGTGAGTGCGGAATGGCCGAAGTGCCGTCCTCGGTCGCCGATGGATATCCTTCGATCTGAAAACGGCTCAGACGACCCGGGTTTCGAACTGCGGGGGGTCGAGAATGGCGCGTTTGACCGCGCACTGATCGATCGCCTTGAGGATGGCGTCCCGGTATTTTGCCGGGAAATCTTCCGGCAGCGTTACCGTGATGCGGATGCTGGCCAGGCGGTGGTTTTCCTCGTCCCTTTCGTGCTCAAGGCTTAGTTTCAGGCCAGTGGTGTTGATCTGCCTCTGCTGGCAGAAGCGCAGGGCGAAAAAGCCCGCGCAGGTACCGATTGATCCCAGAAACAAAACGAAAGGTGAGGGGGCCGAATTGCCGCCACCGTTGCCCTCGGGCTGGTCGGTCAGGATAGAAAAGGATTCGTGGCGGGCCTCAACGGCGAGGCCGCCGGGGAAGGTGATTTCCACGCGTAGTCCTCCTTTCAGCATGGGTAGATCTTATTCTGTCATTCTAAGGCCTTTGGCCTCGACAATGGCAGATGGAATATCGTTTAAAAAAAAGGGCCTGCAAAATTGCAGGCCCTTTTTTTGTGTCAGTCGTGGGGCTACTGCCGGTAGACTTCCAGTTCGTAGATCGAAAAGCCGTCGCTGTCGGAAGAAGAGCTGTCGCCGGCGGCATCTTCGCAGTCGATCAGAACGTAGCGGGCTTCTCTGGCGGCAAAGGAAATGGTATCGAGGCCGCCGTTGCCACGGCTGATTTCCATGACGGTTGTCCAGTGGTACCCGTCCCGGGAGACCTTGACCTGGTAGTCTTCGGCATATTCGCGGTGCCAGTGAATAACGACTTTGCCCACCGTGGTGATGCGACCAAGGTCGACCCGAAGCCATTCGTCTCTATAGTCATTGGCCCACCACCGGGTGCTCATGTCACCGTCGACCGCCTTGTAGGGTTCGTAGCGGTATTCGGAATCGGAACTCTTGGCAGGTTGGTTCAGGGCCAGGTTTTCGTTGGAAGGCTCTGAAGGCACGCTGGCGGCACTTCCGGAACCGCCGGCGCCGGGATCGGCTGCGCTGGCGGCGAAGGAGGGCTGTTGAACCTCCAGTTCGTAGATGGAAAATCCGTCATGGTCTGCATTTTCGCAATCGATCAGGATATACCGGGCTTCTGTGGCGGTAAATGAGATCGTGTCGGTTCCGCCGTCGCTATTGTCGATTTCCTTGACGGTCTTCCAGTATCTTCCGTCTTTGGAAACCTTGACCTTGTAGTCCTCTGCATATTCCCGGTGCCAGTGAATAACGACCTTGTTTACCGTGACGAGTCCTCCCAGGTCGAGGCGAAGCCATTCGTCCTCGTCCTCATCGACCCACCAGCGGGTGCTCATGTCGCCGTCAGCCGCCTGGTCGGCACCATAGCTATACTCGGAATCGGAGGCCCGGGCGGAAAAGCTCAGGGGCTGAGGGGGCTCCGGTACGGTACAGGAAGGATCACTGCTGCAGTCCGAATCGGCACAGTCGGCCTGGCCGTCGCCGTCATCGTCGCCGCCGTTGCCGCAGATTTCCTCCAGGCAGACTGAGCGGTCCATACATTGGGTGTCGGCACAATCGATATAACTGTCGCCGTTGTCGTCGATCCCGTTGTTGCAATTTTCCTCGGGTACGGGCTGATAGCAGGAGGAGTGATTGGCGCACTTGCCATCGGCGCAGTCGACCATGCCGTTGCCATCGTTGTCGAGGCCGTCGTCACAGATTTCCACCGGAGGAGGAAGGCACTTGCTGGTGCCGGTGCACGCCGGATCGTCGCAGTCGATAAGGCCGTTGCCGTCATTGTCGAGGGCGTCGTTACAGTCCTCAGGCAGGCAGCCGGTAGAAGCGCTGCAAAGGGGGTCGGCGCAATCGAGCAGACCGTCGCCGTTGTTGTCGATGCCGTCGCCGCAGGTCTCCACCGCAGGGGGCGGGCAGCTGCTGGTACCCATGCAGACGGGATCGCCGCAGTCGGTCAGACCGTTGGCGTCATTATCCATCCCGTCCCCGCAGATTTCCATGGGGGGAAGACACGCGGCGGCACCGGTACAGGCCGGGTCGTCGCAATCGGTCAGTGCGTTGGTGTCGTTGTCGATGCCGTCGTCGCAGATCTCCAAGACGGGGGGAAGGCACCCGGCGTCATTGGCACAGGCCGGGTCGTCGCAGTCGGTCAGGGCGTTGGCGTCATTGTCGATGCCATCGCCGCAGACCTCCACAGGGAGATCAGGCAGAACAAAGTCGGCCGTCAGGGTTTGGCCGGGTGCGGCGGTAACCGATTGGCTGGCGGTCAGAAAGCCGTCTTTTTCGGCGGTCAACAGGTAGGTCCCATCCACGACATCGACCAGCGTATAGGTGCCGTTGGCCCCGGAAAGTGCAGAATAAAGGCCGTCTGCAGAAGAAACGCTGGCTCCGGAGATCGGCACCATATTCGCATCGTGGACCACCCCGGTAATCGACCCGGGGTTGACGATGGGAGTCAGGACGAAATCGACTGAAGCGGTCTGGCCATCGACGATCGAGAGGGCCTGACTCGCGTTGTTGTAGCCGTCGAGGGAGGCAACCAAAATATAATCGCCGGGGGCAACATCAGCCAGCTGATACGATCCCGTGTCGGTGCTCAGGGTGGTGTAGCTGTTGTCTGCTGCTGCAACCTGAACCCAGCCCAAACCGGTTCCTGCCGGGTCGGTAACCGTCCCGTTCACGGATCCCAAAGAAACCGCGGGGGAGGGGGAAGGTTCGCAGCTGACGTTGAAGTCCGCCACATACATCAGGGTTGCGGGGTCCCACACCATGGCGTGGCAGCTGAAGCAGTCGTAGGTTACCTGGTCGACCAGAACGTGGTGCCGGTCGGCCAGCGACCCGGTGTGGCACAGCAGGCAATCGCGGACGACCTTCGCTTCGTACTGCAGGTCTGCCGGGTTCCAGGTCATTTCATGGCAGGACAGACATTCCAGACCACTGTTGTTGACCAGCAGGTGATGACGGTCAGCCAGGGTGGGGCCGTGACAGCAGCGGCAGTCAGCTTCGGTCAGGCCGAGGTCTGACGCGTGGGCCGAAAGGCCTAAAAGGAGCGTCAGGAGAAGAAAGACCAAGACCCTGATGGCTTTAGGAATGGAAGTCGGTTGGACTATATTTTTCATTTTCATTTAGTGTCCCTCGTTTGCCTGTCTTTAATGACACATGCCGGAAAAACCTGCTTTTCTTGCATTACAGTGCGGAGCAGGGAATGCCGTGATTCAACACACCTGCGCTGCCGATATTGAAAATTCCAGGGTCGGCCTCTTGGGATGATTTGGCTTGAGGAGGAACGAGCCGAGGTCCGTGGTTATTCAAGAGCAAGTGTCTTTCTCTCCACGCCATGAATATGTCTTTAAAGGGCCTGACGAATGGTCACATCGGCAGAGGATCCGTTTCTTCCGAATGGGAAGAAGAAGACCTCCAGAGTTTTATCGGTGGCCTCAAGTGTGAGGTGCCGCTCTTTCTGCTGGCTTCTCCTGAAACGGAAAGCAGTAGAAAGATCGGGGCGGAATAGTCCGTCTTCGGAGACTTTGACAATCCTCCCGCGAAGACTGTCATTGTCGATGGTGATCTCAAAGAGCCCATTGCCGAGGACGGCTGTTTTAACGGAGTCCCGTATGTTCCGGCGTACCTTGCTGACAGTCATCCGGATAGGAAATGGGCTTTCCGGGGCGGCGAGGTCAATGGTCACCAGACCGTAACCGGACAAGGGATCTAGCCCTGTTTCACCCAAGTCCCTGGCAGTGTTCTGCA
>CALZIC010000165.1 GCA_945787285.1 uncultured Desulfuromonadales bacterium | reverse complement strand
CGGCAAGCCGATTCCCGAGAAACTCAAGGAAGAGCGCGGCCTGGCCGTTGACGCCATGACCGACGCCCATCAGTACCTGCACGGCAAGAAGTTCGCCGTGGTCGGCGACCCCGACTACCTGATCGGCATCGTCAGCTTCCTGCTCGAGATGGGCGCGATCCCCCATCACGTCCTCTGCAGCCGCGCCACCAAGAAGTTCTCCAAGGAAATGCAGGCGCTGCTCGACTCCTCGCCCTTCGGTGCAGGATGCACCGTCTACATCAACAAGGACCTCTGGCACATGCGCAGCCTGCTGGTCACCGATCCGGTCGAAGGCATCATCGGCGACACCCACGCCAAGTGGGCTGCCCGCGACGCCAAGATCCCCCTGTTCCGCATCGGTTTCCCGATCATCGACCGCGTCAACCTGCACCGTTCTCCCGTGATCGGCTACCAGGGCGCGATCAACATCCTGACCATGATCGCCAACAAGTTCCTCGATATTAAAGACGAGACTTGCGAAGACCAGTGGTTCGAGATGATGCGCTAAATCAAGTGAGGAGTGAGGGGTGAGGAGTAAGGTGTAAAAGCTGAACTCCTTGCCTCTCAAACCTTTCATTTCATTTAATCGATATCTATAGAAATTTTCTCTGGTAAGCCAAACCCTCTCCCCTCAAGAGGTACCTGCAAATGGCAACACCCGACTACGATAACAATCTCACCGGCAAGGGTTCGACAGCCGGGAGTTTATTGGGGATGCCGCTGGACCTCGGAATCTTCTGCGGTGAAAGGTTTTGAGATGATCAGGACCCGGCGTTTCGAAATCATCGACAGCAACAGAAAGCGAGGTTTGTATATGAAAGTGGCATTCGCAAGTACCGATAAAGTTCACGTTAACGAGCATTTTGGCCGCGCCGAGCAGTTTTACATCTGGGAAGTCGGTCCCGAAGAGGCCGAGTTTACCGGGGTGGTTCAAGTCAAGACCGAAGGCGACGATGAGGCCGACCGAATCGAGGCCCGCTGCGCCGGTCTCGATGACTGCGCCCTGGTTTACGTGGCCCAGATCGGCGGCCCGGCCGCCGCACGACTGGTTCAAAAAAAGATCCACCCGATCAAAAGCAAAGAGCAGGAGCCAATTACCGCCGTAGTCGCCAAGCTTCAGGATGTTCTCAAAGGGAGTCCTCCCCCGTGGCTGCGCAAGGCGATGCTCAAAGGCGAACGGCCTGGATTTGTAGCAGGATAAAAAATGCAGGCGCGAATACAAGATTCGCCCCTACATAAAAAACCAATAAAGGAGAAACACAATGGCATTGTTGACCGGAAAAACCAGGGGAGGGGCTGACTGGACTCCCACCTTCGCTGAGGCTGTCGACTCCGAAAAATGTATTGGCTGCGGCCGCTGCTTCAAGAGCTGTGCCCGCAAGGTCCTCGGGCCCGAGGACCTGGTCGATGAAGAAACCGATTCGACCCGCATGATCATGACCATCATCAATTCCGACAACTGTATCGGCTGCGCCGGTTGCGGTGTCGCCTGTCCCAAGAAGTGCTTCAGCTTCACTACCCTCGAAGCTTAAAAACAGTAATCAGTGATCAGTGATCAGGACCATCCTCCCTGGTATGGCCAGGGAGGATGGTTTTGAAAGATTTTTTTCCTTCACTCCTTACATCTCACTCCTCACTGAATTCCAAAGGAGTTCGTATGCTGATTGCCGTGTCATCAAAAAGCGGAACCGAGGTTGATCAGCACTTCGGGCATGCCGAACGGTTTCTTGTTTACGATTACAACGGGGGCGCCCCCGAACTGGTCAGGGAAGTTGCGGTAGAAAAATACTGCTCCTTTGATCCGGATAACCCCTTTAGACACCGGCAGTTTGATGCTATCGCAGCATCCCTTGAAGGGTGCACCGCGGTGGTGACCGCCATGATCGGCGAACTGCCCAGGCAGGAATTGAACAAACTCGGCATCAAGTCGATGGTTGCCCAGGGGCCTATTGTCGAAGCGCTTCATGCGATTCATCAGGCTCTCGTGGCCATGGGTGAAAAGTGATAAGACAAGGGCGAAAATAGCCTCTCACTTGTTACTCATTACTCCTCACGTCTTACGAAATTGAACTTTAACCCTCGTATTTAAAAACGGTTCTTTCCAGAGATGCAATCGCCTAAGGCATGGGCAGGAGGGTATTGAGGGATCCCTTCTGCCCACATTTTTGGTTGGCCCGCTACGCTGCACCAACCAAAAGGGGGAGCTGGTATTCCGACGCCCCCTTTCGCTGGTTCAGTAGCAAAATCCGCAATCAATACCTGTAGACTCAATATTTGTCGGACTCAATCGTTATCGAGGGTGATAACCGCTTTCGGGTCCTGTTCCTGCAATACGAATCGCTCCAGCATATACCTCAAATGGCTTGCCTGGCTGGCCAGTTCCTCGGCCGCTGCTGCGCTCTCCTCGGCGTTGGCGGTGTTCTGCTGGGTCACCTGGTCGATCTGCCCCAACCCCTGGTTAACCTGGTCAATCCCCTGGGCCTGTTCGTTGCTGGCCGCGGCAATCTCGGCCACCAGGTCGGATACCTTGGCAATACCGCCCACGATCTCATTCAGTGCTTCGGCCGTCTGACCTGCAATGGCGGTTCCATTTTCGGTCTTCTGCACCGATCCCTCGATCAGCTCCGCCGTCTCGCGAGCCGCCTTTGCACTGCGTGCCGCCAGGTTGCGCACCTCTTCTGCGACCACCGCGAAGCCCTTGCCGTGCTGCCCGGCACGGGCCGCCTCGACTGCGGCATTGAGGGCCAGCAGGTTGGTCTGGAAGGCGATTTCGTCAATTACTTTGATGATTTTGGAAATGTTCTGACCCGACTCGTTGATCTCGCCCATCGCCGTAACCATCGCCTGCATCTGTCTATTCCCTTTTTCTGCGGCTGCTTTGGCGTGGTCAGAAAGCTGGTTGGCCTGGGTCGCGTTTTCCGCGTTCTGTCCGGTCTGCGCACCCATTTCGCTCATCGAGGCGGTGATCTCTTCAAGGGAGCTGGCCGACTCGGTGGCACCCTGCGAAAGCGACTGGCTGGAGTCGGAGACCTGAGCACTGCCCGAGGCGATCTGCACCCCGGCGGTCTTGACCTGGCCGATGATGTCTACCAGGCTGTCGCGCATGATTTTTAACGCTTGGCCGAGGGCGTCCTTGTCCGAGGCGATCTCCACCTCTCTGGTCAGATCGCCCTCGGCGATCGCCAGGGCCAGGTGTTCGCGCTTTTCCAGATTGTTGGACAGCGCGGTGATGATCGAGCCGAGCTCCTCCAGTTCGGTTTTGGCCCCAAACAGCTCGCAGCTGCGGCAGTCCTGGCCTTTTTTGGCCCGGGGACATGCCTTGATCACCGCCATTGAGCCGCTGGTGACCCAGCAGGGGTCCTCCTTGCCGTAACTGGGGCAGTCGGTCTTGCCGCACTTTTTGGCCGCCGAGCAGTTGACCGGTTTGCCCAGCGGCAGCGTCTCGCTGGTATCTCCCAGTGAAATTTTTTCCAGCACCTCAATCGCCCGGCGGATCGGTCCGGTGATGCTACGGGAGATCAGGATGCCGAGCAGCACCGCGAGGATGATTCCCATCGCCAGAGCGATGGCGGCAACGAGTTTACTCTGGCGGGCTGTGGCTGCTGCCGCTTGACTGACCTCGCCGGCGATCCGACTGTTGAGTTCGGAAAGTTCCTCGAGTCGGCTCATGGTGATGCTGAAAACTTCCCGTTCACTGCCGAAGGCAATGTCAATGGCGGCATCGAGGCGTCCGATATCTGATACGACCTTTACCCTGGCGGCCTTAAAGATCAACTCGATCTGTTCCAGGGTGGGCTTCACCTCGCTATCAAACAAGGCCCGGGCGGCACCCGCCTGCCCCTGTGCGATCAGGGAATTGACTTTTTCCCCCAGGCCATGGAGTTTTTCGTGTGGGGCTTTGAACCGGTCCAGCAGGGCATTGAATTCGGGATCGTCCGAACTGAAGCTCGGCAACCACCGCCCCAATGCGCACAGGGTCGGGTCGAGCTGCTTTCCAAATCGGCGATTTTCCGCGACGCTCTTGTCGAGGGACGCGACCCACTTGACATGGTCCAACTGCCGCGCGACCAGTATGGCTTCGAGGCTCTCAACATCGTCGAGAAGGACCTTTGAGGCCTGCTCTACCAGCTTGTTATGCTCGGCGCGCTACAGCTCAATTGCCCCCTGCACCTCTTGCCAACGCTTCTCCTCTTCGGCAGTTCTGGGCAGGTCGTGGAAAAGTTTTTGCCCCTTTTCGAACATCGCCCACCGCTTTTTGAGGTTGTTGATTTCGTGCGCGCGATCCTTTGCCGTGATGCTGGAGATGACCATGGTCCGCTCGGCCGACTTGATGGCATTCATCGCTTCCATCATCAGGCTCAGACCTTCGACCGCGGGCAGACTTTCTTCCGAAATGGCCGCCAGCCCCTTTTCCGTGGTTCCGATGCCGTACCAGCCAATACCGCCGACAATGGCGAGGATAACGACCACGGCCCCGAATCCCACGATCAGTTTAGTCAGAATCTTCATCGGTCCTCCTGTTTTCTCTATCAAAAAAAACTCAGGGGATCGCCCCTGTCTCCGCAGGTTATCGGACACCACCCGCCAACTGGCCCTTGCCGCAATTTCTGGCACACATTTTGGTCCGGCCTTGGGACGCCTGTAGGCAGGCGGCTTTTTAAACACAGCAGAATAAAAGGCCGTTCTCGTTGTTTTGTCTTAATTTAGCAACAGGCGTGCCATCCCAGGAATCGCAAAAAAAACCGAATCGAATCAACCCTTTGCGTATTTATAATTAAATATCTGCACAAGCCAGGACCCTCCATGTCCTTTGAGGAATTTCATCCCCCTGAAATCAAAGGTCTTTTTTAAGAACCGCAGGGGGTTGTCAAAAAAAACAGTGCCAAAACAGATACTTTGTCAAAAAGATGCCTTTTTATGTAGTACTTAATCTTCTGAATATTGCGATAGCCTAATAGATGTCGGGATTGCGATTTCGAGGCTCATCTGCATCGAAGGATGGTCATCGGTTGGACCAGGTTTTCAACAAATCACTAGTGCCGTCCTGTAATCATCTGCCAAGAACCTCGGATATTGTTTTCGCACCAACCCAAAGGTCGACAGGGTGAAACGACTAACCACAGGGGGAATGGTTTTAAAAAAATGGAATAATCAGCTGCCTAAAAACTACTCTTTCCAGAGATGCAATCGCCTAAGGCGTGGGCAGAAGGGTATTTGGGCATCCCTTCTGCCCCCCTTATGGGGCGGTTTCATGAGTTGGCACACCCTGTGCTTTTAGCTAGGTCAGAACACGACAAACGTGTAAACCATACCGGCACAACGATGTACCGGTCGGATATAGACCTGAGTCCGAGAGTCCAGGCTTGCAAATAGCGCAAGTCATTGACCTGCCTAAGCGATCAAAAAATCACCGACGAACCTATGGGTGCGCCTCAGATTTTTTGAAACGCCTATTCAGGCCAAGCACTTACTCTCTTTTAACACCCTGGACTCACGGAATCAGGTCAAGAGGCAATGGAGCCCCGTGGACGAAGAGTCCCGGGGCTTTTTATGTTGAACACTTGGGCAAAGGCGCTTTCGTTTTATTTACGAATGCGCCTTTTGTCGTCTAAGAGCTAAAGGAGAAACATCATGGCCAAATCCTGTCCGATGATGAGTGCGAAGGTTCAGACCGATCACCCCTGTTTCGGCGGCGACCACAGCAAGGCTGGTCGCATCCACCTCCCGGTCGCTCCCGGCTGTAACATCAAGTGCGGGTTTTGCGAGCGCAAGTTCGACTGCGCCAACGAAAGTCGCCCCGGTGTCACCAGCCGTGTGCTGACTCCCGAGCAGTCTGTGGAGCGGGTGCGGTTGGTCAAGCGGCACATGGAGAAGAAGGGGGGCGCCCAGCTCAAAGTGGTGGGAATCGCAGGTCCCGGCGACCCGTTGGCCAACCCGAAGACTTTCGAGACCTTCAAACTGGTTCGCGAAGCCTTTCCCGAGATGACTCTCTGCCTTTCGACCAACGGCCTGCGCCTGCCCGAGATGGTCGACACCATCACCGAGTACGACGTGCACAGCCTGACCATCACCATCAACGCCCTGACTCCGGAAACCGGCGCCAAGGTCTATGAATGGATCAAGGTCGACGGACAGAAGCTCGATGGCGAAGAAGGGGCAAAAATACTGTTAGAGCAGCAGCTCAAGGGGCTGAAGATTGCGGCCGAAGCCGGCATGATGGTCAAGATCAACCATGTCTATATCCCCGGCGTCAACGACCATGAAACCCTCGACCTGGCCGTCAAGGTCCGTGAGCTGGGGGCGACCATGATGAACATCATGCCGGTCATACCGGTCGGGATTTTCAAGGATATTGAACGGCCGTCCGATGCGACCATGGAGATGGTGCGCAACCAGGCCGAACTGATCCTTTCCCAGGCCCGCCACTGCAAGCAGTGCCGCGCCGACGCCGCCGGGG
>CALZIC010000164.1 GCA_945787285.1 uncultured Desulfuromonadales bacterium | reverse complement strand
GCGGCCGCAGCGCGCGTCGCGCCTCGAACGGCCGGCCGGCCCGGGTGTGACGGAACAGCGTCTCGGCGGTGGAACCGCACGGCGTGGTGGCGCCCCGGACGCGGTAAGGTTCACGGAGGATTTGACCATGACGACATTATCTTTGCTCCCGAAGAGCTTTGACAACGCAGCAGACTGGCGTTCCTGAAAGTTGTCTCCAGCCGTGGCTGTGTATTCGACCTTTAACAGGTAATTGTCGTTGTCGCCCTCTTTCAGTTCAGCCTCGACCAGGGCAATGGCCAGTTCGCGTTCTGCGTTCTCAATGGTTGAACTGAGCATTTCCTTGCGCACGACATCATGCCGAATCTTATTTAGATCAAGGTGCATTAAGCCATACTCTTCGGGAAACCCGCCTTCGATCAGCTGCTGGGCAACGGTATTAAGCAGGTTCCCGGCAGAGTTTGTTAATCCCTGGGGCGCTTCCTCGATGACTAAGTCCGGAAGAAAGAATTTCTCCATTCCAAGGGTGATGAGCCTGATCAGGTCGCCCTCTCTGTAGGCATGCATATGGACATGTTTTCGCATGTCGGGAATCTCACCCTGCCATGAGTCAATGCGCCGCTTTTTCCAGGCCTCGCGGCTGTAGCAGAGTCTTGTGGCTTCGTCCCAGATAAACGCCTGACTGTTGGCGGCCTCCCGGTAGAGGATCTCTTCGATGGCACGGTGGAGTTTCCGGTGTTTTTTCGAAAAGGGTAAGACGCTGGTAACCACCAGGGCCTTTTTCGCCTCATGCATTCGATCAACATCATTTGCTTCAATGCCGATGCTGAAATGCTCGCGGCTCTGCTTGTCAATCGGGGCAAACTCGGACAACGGGAGCCATTGGTAAAAAAGGGTCGGTTTTCCTTGGGGGTTTTGACTCTCACTCAATTCAATGAGCTCGATGGAGCTTTTCTCACAATCTCGACGCAGTCTGTCGACAGTATCAGCCGGAATGTCCGGCGCAAAATAGAGTGCATAGGTCGCGTAGGTGTATGGAGTGCTCTCGGATTCATCTGCCTGTTTTGCGTGGGCATGAGGAATGAGCAGAGAAATAAACGTCAGCCAGAGAACCACGTGGAAGATTGTGGAACCTGGAATGTGATGTTGCCGCGCCTTCAAATTACCCCCCCTTTTATAAGAGAACAGATCTCGCCGGCAAAATGCCGGATCCGCTTCACTTGATCTTTTCTAACTCTTCTCTTCCCGCAACCGCATCGGTGTGATCAGCTTATAACGCCCGTCTTCACCCAACTCCATCACCACCACCTCGGCATTCTTCGGGTTGCGTACCCGCTCGAAATGTTCGACGCTCCAGTGGAACCAGCGCATCAGAAAAATCCGCAGGGTCATGCCGTGGGTGACGATCAGGGTGTTCTCCGGGAAATCCGGCTTGGCGAAGTCCCGGTGCAGGGTTTCCAGAAAGGAGCTGACCCGGTCATAGACATCGGCCCCCGACTCGCCATCGGGCATGCGGTAATAAAAGGGGCTGAAGGCAATCCGCTCCTCTACCAGGCTGCGCATATCCTCGACCGCACGCAGGTGGCCCCATTCCTGCTCGCGAATGCGCGGGTCCTCAAGGGCCCTGACCACCCCCTCGCCGAGTACCGCAGCGATACCGTCAAAGGTCTGCCGGGTGCGATACCAGGGGGAAATGTAGGCGCGAACCGATTCCCCTCCGATCAGCTCAGCGATCTGCTCACCGGCGTGTTGCGCCTGCGCCTGGCCCGTTTCGGTCAGGTGCAGGGCATAGTCGGGGGTTGTTTCGTAGTGGCCCGGTTCGGCGTTGCCCTGCGACTCGCCATGGCGAACCAGGATAATGCGTTTTGGTTTCATGTTTGTCTTATCCTCAATCTATTCAGGGTAATTCAAGGGGCCGTGCCATTCGCGGAGATCTTGACCAACGCCTTTAACTCCTCGCCAAGAGCTTGGGGTTCTTCAATGGCATAGCCCCGGCCAGCAATCAGTCTGTTCAGGTTTTCGATTCGTGCGCCCGGGTGGGGGTGCGAGCCGAGCAGGTAGGGAATCCGGCTGCCGGCTTCGTTGGCCAGGCGGGCGAAAAAATCGGTGCTGCCGCCTGCGTGCCCGTAGCGGGCATTTAAAAGCTGCAGTCCGAATGCGTCGGCTGCCGATTCCTGACCCTGGGAATAGCGCGCCCTGAAACTGAGCAGGGTGTTGGAAATCAGGTCGCTGGCGGCGTTGTTTTCACCGAGCAGCAGGGCCGAGGCCAGGGCCAGGCCGAGACCGCGCCCGAGGCTTCGCAGATGGTCGCGATGGGCGAAATGCCCGAGTTCATGGGCCAAAATCATGCCCAGTTCGTTCTCCGAATTCACCTGGGCCAGCAAACCGGCAAAGACCACGATATTGCCTCCGGGCAGGGCAACCGCGTTGATCTCCTCCACTTCGGAGAGGAACACCCGAAACCGGTATTGATGAAGCGGCGAATCGGATGGGAGGCTCTCGAGGAGCGCCTGCAGGCGCTCATTGAGGGCGCTGTTTTCCTCGCCCGGAAATTGAACCAACGCGGTCTCTCCCAGCCAGTTCTCAAAACTGATCGGGGCCTTTGATGCGGCCCAATCGGCACTGACGCCGAGGGCGAAGAAGAGAATCCCGGTCAGCAGAACCAGCCCCCCAAGCATCCAGGCGAGCTCTGCCAGAGGATGAGTCCTGGATACGTTGACGTTCTCATCGAGATGTTTCGGGGTAAATTTCATTTTGGATTTACGACAATGGCGGTGCCGTAGGCGATCGCTTCGATGCTGCCGACCTGCTTTTTCTGATTGGCATTTCGGCCGATGGCGGCGGTTTCCAGACGCATGTTGACCACCATTTCGGCCCCCTGCTGACGGGCCTCCTCCTTCATGCGCAGAATCGCTTCGCGCCGGGCGCGGTCGACCAGAGATTCGTAGGCCTTGACCCGGCCGCCAAAGATGTTGCGCAAAATAGCCAGCAGGCGCTTGAAATAATCGATAGAGATGACGGCACTGCCTGTTACCAGTACGGCCTCGCGTACCCGGTCCTCAGGGAAGTGCACCTCGGCGGTGACCACCGCCATCTTCAGCAGCTCTTTTTCGCGCCGGAAGATGGAAGCGTAATGGCGCTTTTCGGCCATGGTTCCGGCGCTGTAGCCAAGAACGGCCAGAACCAGGACGATGATCAGGTCCGGATACTGAAGCACGATTTCCATGTGGCCCCCTACTCGACGCGCACGGCGGTGCCGTAAGCGAACAGTTCGGCTGCGCCCTGGGCAACCGAGGAGGTGGCGAAGCGGATGTTCACTACCGCATTGGCACCGAGCTGGCGGGCCTGCTCCCCCATGCGGTCCATGGCTTCCTGCCTGGAGTCCTGCAGCAACTCGGTGTAGCCTTTCAACTCGCCACCGACCAGGTTTTTGAGCCCGGCCATGAAGTCCCTACCGACATGCTTGGCTCTCACTGTGCTCCCCTGCACGATGCCGAAATGTTCAACAATCTTTTTGCCCGGGACGGTGTTGACGTTGGTTAGAATCATGGAACAGGCTCCTTCAGTTATGGGTAGGGATCCAGCGGTTGAAATGCCGATTTGCTCTATTCTTATTTCAGGGAGATCCCGACCTGGAATCTAGTGATGGACGATTTTTATTATTCTTCGAAATATAAGGTGCTTTCAAGATCAATCAGCTTGTCCTGTATGAAAACCTGGGCGTCTTGGATGGCCTGATTGTAAATCGGGGGTCCAAGTTCTTTTATGAAAAAGTCTAAAACAATTCCAGCCCTTAATTCCCCTATTGATTCATCGAACTCGTCTTCTATGAATTTCTGTATTTTTTCGGTCATTTCCTTTGTTTTTTCTTTGTCGATGTCGAGTTTCATTTTTTTCCTTCGTCTAATCCCAAATTCGCGAGACCTTGCCGGCAAATAGCGCAAGCCATTGACCTGCCTAAGGGATCAAAAAATCACCGATTAACCTATGGGTGAATCTCAGATTTTTTGAAACCCTTAATCAGGCCAAGCACTTACACCCTTTATCCGCCCCAGTCTCACGGATCTGGGTTAATCCAGAAGCCCTTAGTTTCAGGTTTGTTAAGGCCTAACTAAGTTGCCTGTCGTTCTTAGTAGTTTTATGAAATGCCCAATTTTGGGATGTGACACTTTCATGGCCCTTGCTGCATATCGGTTTGCCTCTTTTTCCTGAATTGGGTCCTGCCCAAAGGTGTGGCGGTGAACGTGGTGACCAATTTCATGGTAAAGGGTATGTTCAGTCAAAAAGAGAAAAATTTTAAATGCCAGGGGAAATTTTCCGTAATTATCGCCCCATGCAATTGAAATTGTTTGCAGGATGGGCCTGTACGTGCCTGCTGCCTCAATGTCATCGGGCTTACAAATTATGATTCTGTCAATCCCATCCAAGTCGGATTTGGGAATGTTCTTTAGCCAGTCTCTTATGAAAGGCTTGATCTCACACCTGGGCCCCAGAGCTTTGTGCTCCATGATCTCAATGGCCTCGACTTGATAATCTATATATTCCTCTTTTGAAAAGAGTGAAATGGAATGCAGTTGATGCTTGAGGTGGTCAGGGCAGCCATTTGAAATTATTTTATTAATAATTTCGTTGCCCTCTTTTTCATCTATGTCGTGTATCAACGAAACCAGTCCGGTCACATACCTCGATAATTCCTTGAATTTAAAATCCGAAAAATCACATTTGAAAACTGACTCAACGAGCGTTGGTAGGACTGAGGGACCAATTTTATACAACGCCCTGTAGCCAGTATAGGCGATGGTGTAATCGCTATGCATGAGCCCACGTGAAAAGGTCCTGAAATGCTCGTTGATTTCTTGACTCAAATGTTCAACTCCGCCCGGAAAGGGTTTTAACCGGTTCGCTTTTTTCGCAGGAGTTCATGCCCCTGGCCAGGCAAAAAGCCAGGAGGCTGTAATTGATGATAAGCAATATCGAGATAATTTGATTCGGTTGGTAGCTGCCGCCAGATAACGACCAGGCCAGAGAGAAAGCTGGCAGAAGCACCAGAAAAATGGACCCAGCGAAAGTTGCCCTTTTTCGGTATTTTGAGAGGCCGAGAAACCTCCAGCATGAAGCAGACATAACAAAATTGAAAAGTGCAAAAACGACAATTGGAATCAGCGAGGCATAAAACATTTTCATGTCTTTTAAGAGTTGATCACTTCCATGCCACCCAAGCATTGATATGGTAAAACCCGTTATTATGACAAACCCAACCCCCAGGAGGGCGTATGAAAAAGCGACTGCTCGATACGTTTTTTCTGTTACATTTTCCATGCTTGAACTCTAATGATTGCTTGGCGAAGTTATGGGCTTCTTCCAGGCTGGGGCGGGCAAAGAGCCAGCCTGGGAATGGTTATGCTATTTCTGATTCATGGTTCCTATAAGAGGAATTCCATTTGGACCAGATGGTATGTAAACAGTCGTATGATTCGGTGAAGAAGCCATCTTTAATTGCGCATTTATTGCCTCATGCTGTAAATAATTTGGCGTCAGCGTTGAGTTAATGATTTTCTGTGCCTCAGCTATGCCCTTGGCCTCCTCAATCCTTATCTCAGCATCCTTTTTTGCAATTGCTCGTTGCGTTTCTTTCTCGTCCAGTAATTGCTTTGCCGCCAACTTCTTTTCCACAGCCTCAGTGACTATTTTGGGATAATCGATATTCCCGACAACACCAGATATGAGCACGAAAGGCGTATCGGACAAATATTCCGTCAATTCAGCCATTACCGTATCTGATATTTCTTTTCTTTTTTCCTTCACTTGACGGCTATCAAGGGTCTGAACGTTTTTTCTTACCATTGCCCGTAAGGGTTCCTTGATATATCGCGGGTAGAATTGAGAGCCCGCATAGCCTTCGACTACTGCCTTGATAGTGCCTGGCTTAACTTTGATGATGGTCTGAAAGCGAAAGGAAATATTTAATTCATCTTTTGCTAAGATATTGAACGTTTCAGAATATGTTTGAGGGCGAAAGTCGACATTTTCAACTTCATTCCTCCACAATGAAACTCCAAAATTGGCAGGACCTTTTAACTCTCCTCTAAACCCGCCCTTTCCCCATACTCTGGGGTTTTCTTTCACGTACCCTTCATGACCTGCAGGCGTTGATGGGTTTGTGCATCCACTTAACCAAACTAAAGACCCCAATAGGATTAACACACAAACCTTTTTCATCATCGCATTCCTTTTCTTAATTCTTGTGTGAATAACGAGGCTGTAGAAAAAACTCAAGATAACTTCACCGATTAACAATGGACCTCATGATTTGCCTACAATCAAAGATCTCTGTTCGCCGAATGGTTTGGGCTCCAAAAAAACTGATTGCTTGGTAGGGTTTTATTCTCGAAAAGGGGTTTTTCTACAGGCTCAACGGTGGAAGCTAACCGGCTGCGAAACGCCGGAAAATTGAGTACACCGTTCTCGAGAACCGCCGCCTTTTCAACAGTCCGAGTTCAGCGCTGTGTTATGTT
>CALZIC010000163.1 GCA_945787285.1 uncultured Desulfuromonadales bacterium | reverse complement strand
GAAGTTGTCGTGGTTCCCGGCGTCTCGGCGGTTCAGGCCGCGGCGGCCCGGCTCGGCGCCCCGCTGATGCACGACTTCTCCGTCATCTCCCTCTCCGACCTGATGACCCCCTGGCAGCAGATTCGAAGCCGTCTCGATGCCGCCGGGCGGGCCGATTTCGTTATCGCCCTCTACAACCCGCGCAGCAAAGGGCGGGTGACCCAGCTCGACGAGGCCCGCGAGATCCTGCTGCGCCACCGCTCGCCGCAGACCCCGGTGGGGATCGTTCGCAACGCCTGTCGTGACGGGGAGAGTGTCATTGTCACCGACCTCGAACAGCTTCCCGACCATGAAGTCGACATGCTCTCGCTGGTGATGATCGGCAACTCGGCGACCTATGTCGATGAGGCCGGGAGGATGGTGACGCCGCGAGGGTACCGGGAAAAGTATTTGGACAGAATCCAGGAGTCAGAATTCAGGAGTCAGGAGGAAGATCATTCACCCCTCACCCCTCACCCCTCACTCCTCACCGATAAAAAGTGCCGGGCACTTTTCATCGGCGGCACCGGCAGTGACGTGGGCAAGAGCGTGATCGCCGCGGGAATCTGCCGCCTGCTGAAGCGGCGAGGGGTTTCGGTGGCGCCTTTTAAGGCCCAGAACATGGCTCTCAACTCGGCGGTGACTCCCGAGGGGGGAGAGATCGGCCGGGCCCAGGCTCTGCAGGCGGCCGCCTGCGGGCTCGAGCCCCACACTGACATGAACCCGGTGCTGCTCAAGCCCAATTCCGATACCGGCAGCCAGGTCATCGTTGCCGGTCGGCCGGTCGGGAACATGACGGTGGTCGAGTATCACCGCTACAAACCCGAGGCTTTCGCCAGCGTAGAGGCATCTTTCAGTCGTCTTGCCTCCCGTCACCAGGCCATCGTCATGGAAGGGGCGGGGAGCATCGCCGAGGTCAACCTCAAGGCCCACGACATCACCAACCTCAAGGCGGCGGCGATGGCCGATGCGCCGGTGATCCTGGTGGCCGATATCGACCGCGGCGGAGTGTTCGCCTCGATAGTCGGCACTCTCGAACTGCTCGATCCGGCCGAACGGCGGCGCATTGCCGGGGTGGTGATCAACCGTTTTCGCGGCGACGCCTCCCTGCTGCGTCCGGGGATCGAACTGATCGAGGACCGTACCGGGGTGCCGGTGCTCGGGGTCATTCCCTGGATCGATCTGAAGCTCCCCGAAGAAGATTCGGTGGCCCTTTCGCGCAAGGCCCGCAACGAGCAGGGCCAGGGCCTTCGCATCGGGGTGGTTCGCCTGCCGCGCATGTCGAACTACACCGATTTCGACCCCCTGGAGAGGGAGCCGGGCATCGACCTCTTTTACCTGGACGACCCCGATCAGGTGGCGGGGCTCGATTGGCTGATTCTGCCTGGAACCAAGAGCACTCTGGCCGACCTCGCTTTTCTGCGCGAGTCCGGCCTGGCCGAGGCGATTCTCGCCTACCACGGCAGCGGCGGAAAAATTGCCGGAATCTGCGGCGGATACCAGATGCTCGGTGTCAGCGTCAAGGACCCCCTCGGTGTCGAATCGGAGTGCAGCGAAGCTGAAGGGCTTGGACTGCTCGATATCGAGACGGAACTGCGCCCGGACAAGGAGACCCACCAGGTGATCGGCGAGCCGCTGGCACCGGCCGTGGACATCGGCCTCGGCCGCGATCTGGAAGTTGCCGGCTATGAAATTCACCAGGGGCAGACGGTCGTCGGCCCCGGATCGCGCCCCCTGTTCCGCCTGAGAAGCCGTTCGGTCAAGGAAGTCGACCTCGAAGACGGGGCGATTTCCCCCGACGCCCGGGTCTGGGGGAGTTACCTGCACGGGCTGTTCGACAAGTCGGTGGTGCGCAGGGCCCTTCTGTCGGGACTTTTCCCTGCGGAAACAAGCTATGGGGGGGGCGCGGCCGAACCGGATCATCTCGACCGCGAACTCGACCGCCTTGCCGACCACCTTGCCGCCCATCTCGATCTCAACCGGGTGCTGCCGCTGGTCGGGTTGAGCGCCGGGGAGGCCTGCTGATGGAATGGCTGGTCGTCACCGCCTTTGCCCTCGATCTACTACTCGGCGACCCGCGCCGCATCCCCCACCCGGTGGTGCTGATCGGGGCCATTATCAACCGTCTCGAAGTGCTGCTGGCGAGTTTTTGCGACAACCGGCGCTTTGCCGGGGTGGTGCTGGCCGCAACGACTCTGGCCGTATCGGGTGGCCTGGTGTACGGGGTCATCGAGATGGCCCGGGCCATCCACCCGAGCCTCGGCTGGATGGTCTCGGTGTGGATCGCCTATACCACCCTGGCCGCGCGGGCGCTGCACAAGGAAAGCCTCATCGTGGTAAGGCATCTGGAGAACCGGCAGATCGAAGAGGCCCGTCGCAGCCTGTCGCTGATCGTCGGCCGGGAGACGGCAAGTCTCGATGAACAGGGAATTCTGCGCGCCTGCATCGAGACGGTGGCGGAGAACACCTCCGATGGCGTCATCGGTCCCCTGTTCTACCTCTATATCGGCGGCCCGGTTCTGGCGATTCTCTACAAGGCCGCCAACACCCTCGACTCGATGGTCGGTTATCGCGATGACCGCTACCGCGAGCTCGGCTGGGCCTCGGCCCGCTTCGACGACCTGCTCAACCTGATCCCGGCCCGGCTGACCGGCGTTCTGATGGTGGTGGCCGCCTTTCTGACTGGCCTCAACGGCCGGCAGGCCCTGCGCATTCTGCGCCGCGACGCCCGCAACCACAGCAGCCCCAATGCCGGTTATCCCGAAGCGGCTGCCGCCGGCGCGCTTGGGGTGCAGCTGGGCGGTCCGGCGGTCTACTTCGGCGAGCAGGTCGATAAGCCGACCCTGGGCGATCCCCTGCAGCCGATTTCCACCGCCAGCTACCACGGTGCGGTTCGCCTGCTCTACGTCAGTTCCCTGCTGGCCCTCGGCCTCGGCTTCGGTCTGCTGACCCTCATTTCAGGATGATGATAAAATGGCCGTGCGATCGATGAAGCAGGCAGTACATGGCGGCGGTGTCGCCCAGGCGGCACTGGAACTCGGTGTTCCGCTGAGCCGGATCCTCGATTTCTCCGCCAGCATCAACCCGCTCGGCATCCCCCAAGCGGTCCTTGCCGCGGCCCGCGATGCCCTTGCCGAGGCGGTCCATTATCCGGAGATCGATGCCGCCTCGCTGCGCGGGGACCTCGCCGATTTTCACCGCCTTCCCGCCGACCGCCTGCTGACCGGCAGTGGTTCGACCGAGCTTCTCTATCTATTTCCCAGGGTGCTGCGGCCGCGCCGGGCGCTGCTGGTCACCCCGGCATTCAGCGAATATGCACGGGCCCTGGCCCAGGCCGGAGTGCCCCTCGACACCTTTCCCCTTGACCCCGAGGACGGTTTCCGCCTCGATCCCGAGCGGCTTGCCGGCGCCGTCGAGGCCGATACCGACCTGGTGATCCTGGCCAACCCGGGCAATCCGACCGGGAGGGGTATCGACCCTGGTCAAATCGAGGCGCTGGCCTATCGTCTTGCCGGGCGGGCGACGCTGGCGGTCGATGAGGCGTTTGTCGATTTCTGCCCGCACCTTTCGGTGATCGACAGGGTCGCGGAGCACCCCAACCTCTACGTATTTCGCTCGCTGACCAAATTTTACGCCATCCCCGGCCTGCGCGCCGGTTACATGGCCGGTCCGGCCGACGGCATCGCCATGCTGGCGGCCTCTGCCCAGCCCTGGACCCTGTCGACTCCGGCCATCGGGGCGGCCCGGGCCTGCCTGGCGCAAGTGGATTTCCGCCGCGAGACTCTGGAGCAGATCCCCGAGTTGCGCCATCGCTTCGAAGAAGGGCTGACCGACCTCGGCTTGAAGGTCTTCCCGTCAAACGCCAACTACCTGCTGGTTCGCCTCGGCCGCGGGGCGCCCGCTGCCACAGCCCTGGCCGCCGCATTGCGTCGGCAGGGGATCCTGATTCGTAACTGTGCCGATTTTTCCCCCCTTGATGAGCGATACATCCGCCTCGCCGTACGCGGCAAGGGGGAGAACGAACATCTGTTGGAAGCGTTGGTCGAACTGCTGCAAGGAGACGAACCGCTATGAGACCACGGGGCATTGACAACCTCACCATGATCGAGCGCATCCGTGAGAACGAGGAGCTGGCCAGCAAGTTTCACGAGGTGGAAAGCCGCATTCTTTCAGTCCTTAACTTCAGGGACTTTTTCGAGGTTCTGCTGACTGAAATCAGCGATATTTTCGATATCCCCATCGTCTGGTTTTCCCTGATCGACGATCATGAAGTTTCCCAGCTGATCCGTGAGTTTTCCACCAGCGGGCTTCTCAAGGAGCGGATGAGCATGATCGACCGCGAGTCGTTCCAGTTCATTACCCGGGGACAGGATTCGCCGCTGCTGATCGATGAGGGCCTGCTCCCTTATGCGAAACTCTGTCCTGCCGGATGGACCCAGAGGTTCGGCTCAATGGCTCTGGTTCCGGTGAGCATCGACGGTGAACTGGTCGGCAGCCTGAACCTGGCGGACCGATCCAAGGACCGCTATCGTCCGGGGCTCCTCTCCAACGTGACCGCCCATGAAAAGCTGAAGAAGGTGGCCCATCACGACCCGCTGACCGAACTTCTCAACCGCCGGGCGATGGAAGGGATCCTGCAGCGGGAGTTCGACCGTGCCCGGCGTCACAGCCGTTCCCTTTCGTTGGTTTTTCTCGATCTGGACGACTTCAAGGTGGTCAACGATACCTATGGCCACGACTGCGGCGACGAGCTCCTCAAGCACCTGGCGCAAGGGATGCTCGACATGTGCCGGGTCTCCGACGTGGTGACCCGCTACGCCGGCGACGAGTTTGTGCTGATTCTTCCGGAAACACCGCCGGAGAAGGCTGAAAAGCTGATGAGGCGGATCCAGGCGGTGATGAAGAGCCGGCCTCTGCTCTTCGAGGGAAGCGAAATCTCCGTCACCACCAGTTTCGGCATCGCTACATCCAAGGACCGCTCCATTGCCAATACCGCAGGGCTGTTGAAGGCGGCGGACAAACTCCTGTACCGCAACAAGCAGCAGCGCAAAGAGGAAAAAGCGACATGAGCGCAGACCCTCGCACTCTTCCCTGGACGCCCGGACAGCTACCGCTGATGCTGGCGCCGATGCAGGGATTGACCAATCAGGCGATGCGGGCGCTCTTTATCGACTGGGTGCGCCCCGACGTGGTCTTTACCGAATTCATGCGGGTGCGTCCCCAGGCGGCCAAAGAACGTATTTCCAAAGGGGATCTGAAGGAGGTGGCGGCCGAAGAGGGGGGCGTCCCCCTGGTGGTGCAGCTGATCGGCCACGGTCTCGAGGCACTGGTGTCGGCGGCCGACTCGGCCCAAAGGGCCGGAGCCGCTCATCTCAACCTCAACATGGGCTGCCCCTATGGGCGCATGACCTCGGGGCTGACCGGCGGCGGCATGCTCAAACAGACCGTGGAGGAACTCGAGGAGATCCTCGCCGCCCTGCGCCAGGCAGTTTCCGTCTCCTTCTCGGTCAAGCTCAGGGCCGGCTTCGACGACGACCGCAAGGTCTTTGCCCTGCTGCCGGTCCTGGAGCGGGTCGGTGTCGACTTTCTGATTTTGCACCCGCGCACCGTGGTGCAGGAGTACCGGGGCCTGGCCGATCATGAAATCACCGCCCGTGTGGTGGCCCAAACGGCCCTGCCGGTGATCGCCAACGGCGACATCCGCACCGCAGCCGACGGGTTGCGCCTTTTAGAGCAAAGCGGGGCCGCCGGGCTGATGCTGGGCCGGGGTGCGATCGCCGACCCGCTGCTCTTTGAGCGTCTTCGGGGAAAGGCCCCGGCCGAGCCGGACCGCGGCGAAAAGGCGCGGATGCTACGACGTTACCTGCGCGACCTGCTCGATCGCTACAGCGAGATTTTCTGCGGCGATGTACAGATTCTCGGCAAGGTCAAGGCGGCCTTGTCGCAGATGGAGGATCCGGAGCTGGCCAAAGAGGTCAAGCGGCTGAAGAAGGCTCTGAAACTGAAAACCTTCGCCGCCCTGATCGACGAGATAACCTGAGATGTCCGCCGAAACCCCAAATCTCGATCATCGGGAGCTGCTGGCACTGGCCGCCGCGCGCATGCCCTTTGGCAAGTACCAGGGACGGCTGCTGATCGATCTGCCTGAACCGTACGTGGTATGGATGGCACGCCAGGGGTTCCCCCAGGGAAAACTCGGGCGCATGCTGCAGACGGTCTACGAAATCAAGGTCAACGGCCTCGAGTATCTTTTTGAGCCGCTGCGTCGATTGTCCGAGTGAAATAGACCGCCCCTTTCGCCGAGCAGACAGATGGAGGTGACGATGAATTGTGCAAGTCGAAACGCCGAGATGGCCGCCTGGATCGAGGAGGGCGTCCGGGACTTCTGCGCCACCTCCGAAAAAAACTCCCTTTGCGGCGCCGGCGGCGAGAGGGCCTGGGGGGAACCGCTGATCGGTTTTTCCCGAGGCGACGACCCATTCTACCGCCAGTTCAAAGAGGCGATCGGCCCCTTTCTCTGGACTCCTGATGAGATTTTCGCCCTCCAGTTTGAAGGCCAGGATGTCGATGCCGCAGACCTGACGGTGATCAGTTGGATTCTTCCCCAGACCGAGGCGACCCGAAAGGATCAGCGCAGGGAAACCGTCTATCCCTCAGAGCGCTGGTCGCGTTCGCGTTTTTACGGCGAGGCCTTCAACAATGCGCTGCGCGCCCACCTGGTGGGGGCCCTGGAAGAGGCCGGTTACCAGGCGTTCGCCCCCCAGCTTTCTTCCCTCTTTGACTACCGCACCTCCGAACGGTTCGGCCTGGCCAGCAACTGGTCGGAGCGGCATGCCGCCTTTGTTTCCGGACTGGGCACCTTCGGCCTCAGCGATGGTTTGATCACCCCGCTCGGCAAGGCGATGCGCTGCGGTTCAGTGGTGGTGCGTCTCAAACTGCCGGTCTCTCCGCGTCCCTACCCCCACCACCAAGCCTACTGCCTCTATCATGTCGACGGCTCGTGCGGTGCCTGCATGGTGCGCTGCCCGGTCGGGGCTATTACCTCCGAAGGGCACGACAAGCACAAATGCTTTACCTACATCCGCGAAGTGACGGCCGGTTTTGCCGAGCGAGAACACGGCGTGGCGGCGACCCCCTGCGGTCTCTGCCAGACCCGCATCCCCTGCGAGGCGGGGATTCCGAAGAAATTACGCGGACCCCGCCTGGCTGCAGATCTTTCCTGAAAAGTCAGAGATGTCCTGCAATTTCAGCGGATTGGGGTAAAATTAACGAACAGCAGGCAATTTTACAAATGACCAAGATACCGAAGGGTGCGAAAGGGTGAAAATGATGAAGCGGACAGGATGGATGGGGCTCCTTGAAGGGGGACTGCTGGCAGTTCTATTGCTGTTGCTGCAGGGGTGCGCGGCGGCGCCGCGGATAGCCGCAGACAATGTTGCGCAGAAGAACCCTGTGGAGCAGGTCGCCGGGCTCGAAAAAGCCGTTGTCGCCGCCCGGGATAAGGATATCGATGTGCTGGCCCCCACCCGCTTTTCACAGGCGCAGAAACTTCTGGAGGAGGCCCGCAGCGACCTGGCAAAAGAAGCTGACCTGGGGGATATTCTGCTCAAGGTCTCCTCTTCGCGGGCTCATCTGCAGCTGGCCGAGGAATCGGCTGAAATCTCCCGAACGGCTCTCGGCGGGGTGATTCAAGCCCGCGACCTGGCCCGCAAGGCCGGTGCCGAGACCCTCGGAAAACCGTATGCTGAAGTCGAAGAGCGTTTTATCGATCTGACCCGGGCGATCGAAAAAGACAAGCTCGGCTGGGCGAAGAAAAAAGAGCCGGAGGTGGCCCGCCAGTACGACGCCCTCGAGCTGCAGGCGATCACCGAAAGGGCCCTGGGGGCGGCGCGCGGCATGCTGAACCATGCCCGTTCCCTGGGGGCGGATAAAAAGGTGCCGGTGACCTATGCCGCTGCCGTTCAGACTTTTGAGGAGGGCGAAGACTACATCGCCCGCAACCGCTACCGGACCCAGGAGATTGAGCTTCGCTCCGATCAGAGTCTGTTTCATTCCCGCCGCCTGCTGATGGTGCTGGAGGAGAGTGAGCGGCTTAAGAAAATGTCTCCAGAAGCGCTGGCTCTGTGGGGGGAAGGTATGCTGATCCGATTCAGTGCGACACTCGATGCCCCGGACCGCAGGGACGAAGCCTTCGGTGATCAGGAAAAAGCGATTCTCGCAGAAATCACCGATCTTCGCCAGAGCCGCAAGGAGCTGGAGGCCGGTCTGGTCGCCCGGCAGGCCGAGGTGGAGAGCTCCAATGTCCGCATCGCCCAGCTCGAGGGGCGCACCCTGGAGGAGCGTACCGAAATCGAGCGTCTGGCCGCCGAACGGCGGTTCGTTGAACGCTTCGATAAGGTCCAGGGCTATTTCGAGCCTGGAGAAGCTGAGGTCTACAAGCAGGGGAACCGACTTATCGTGCGCCTCAAGGGAATGACTTTTCCGGTCGGCAAGTCCTACATTCAACCGGCCAAATACGCCCTGCTGACCAAGCTTCAGCGCACCATGCGCCTGTTCAGCGATTCGAACATACTCATCGAGGGGCATACCGACAGCACCGGCGCAGCTTCGAGTAACCTGAAACTTTCTCAGCAGCGGGCCGATAGTGTGCGCCAATACCTGCTGGCCAATGCCGCAGTTCCCGAAACCCATGTGGTGGCCGTCGGCTACGGCTCCCAGAAACCGCTGGCTTCCAACGAAACGGCCGAAGGGCGTTCCCTGAACCGGCGCATCGATGTGGTCTTTACCCCCAGGTGATGCTCTGACATTTGAAAGTTTAAGCGAAACAGTCATCGGGCGGAATGGCTGAAAAAGTTTTTATTTCCGGCCATTTCACGAGGTTCCAGATGAGGCGGTCCTTATCCTGCAGCTGAAAATTCATCCCGTTGGGGGGGGCTCCTCTCTTTTACAAAACGGCCCCCTTTTTGCACTGTTTTAATCCCCGTTAGCGGCAAACGCGAAAGGGGGAAGCGATGACTGTCTGGAAAAGTTTGTGCCAGGTGATGAGCGGGGCGGAGCGTAAAAGAGTCATGTCTGTGTGGCGGCCTAATGATCCCTCATCCGAGTACTGTCCCCGGTTCGGAAAGCTCGCTGTCGAGCTGGGCTATGTGACTGAAAGCCAGGTCGAGCAGGCGCTCGACATCCAGGTCAGCGATGCCCGTTGCGGGCGCAATCATCGGGTGATCGGTGCGATACTGTTCGAGCAGGGATGGATGACCCCCGGGCAGATTGAACAGGTTCTCAACGAGATGGCGCGGCGGCGCATGATCGGTGCCGGTTTCCCGGTCCCTCCTGAAGAAGAGCGCGAGGTGATCGCCTGAAGTTTCAACCCGGATAGAACGAGATAAAAAAGCGGCCATTCCCGAAGGAATGGCCGCTTTTTTTGGTTTGGGCCCCTTATTTTCCGCAGACCGGGCATCCCTGCATGGCGAGAGGCTTTTCCAGGTGACTGCGGTCGAGGAGTTCGTCGTCCTGGAATATTTCGCTGGTGGGGCCATCGGCGGTTACCCGGCCGTCGTGAATGACGATGGTCCGTTCGCATAAATCGAGGACCAGGTCGAGATCGTGGGTGGCGATGATCTTGGTATGGTGAAAGCCGCGCAGAATTTCGATCAGTCGTCTGCGGGCGCGGGGGTCGAGGCCGGTGGTCGGTTCGTCCATGACCAGGATGTCGGGGGACATGGAGAGGACCGAGGCGATGGCGACGGCGCGTTTTTCCCCGCCGGAGAGCTTGTAGGGGGGGCGGTCCTTCAGATGGCCCGCCTCGACTTCGGCCAGCGCCTCTTCGACCCGCTTGCGGACTTCCTCTTCGGGCAGTCCCAGGTTGAGAGGGCCGAAGGCGACGTCGTCGAACACCGTCGGCATGAACAGCTGATCGTCGGGGTCCTGAAAGACCATGCCGACGCTGCGGCGCACCTCCTGGAGGGTTTTCGGGGTCAGGGGGTAGTCGCCGATGCGGACCTTGCCTTCGGTGGGGGAGAGGTAGCCGTTAAGGTGGAGGAGGAGGGTCGATTTGCCCGCACCGTTGGCCCCGACGATGGCGACCGATTCGCCGTGGTGAATGCGGAAGGAAATGCCCTGCACCGCGGCGGTCTTGTCGGGATAGGTATACCTGAGGTCTTCGACCTCGACGATGTGATGGCTCATCGGGCAAGCTCCGTGAGAATGGACCCCAGCATCTGGGGAAGGTTGTAGTAGCGCAGGGTGACAAAGAGGGCGGCCCAGCCGAGGGTGAACAACACTTCGGCTCGGCCGATGCGCAAGGGGCGAAGCAGGCGGATATCGCCGTTGAATCCTCGGCAGAGCATGGCCTGGTGTACCCGCTGCGCCCGGTCGATGGTACGCAGCAGCAGCTGGCCGACCATGTGCCCCATGGTCTTCATGTCCATGCCCCGGCCGTGAAAAGAGCGCAGGGCCCGGGCCCGGACCATGCGCAGCGCCTCGTCGATAAGGACGTAGATGTAGCGATAGAGAAAAAGGAGCTGCAGGGCGAAAACCCGCGGGGCGCCCAGGCGTTCGAGGGCCATGCAGACGCCGGTGAAGCTGGTGGTGGCGATAAGGACCAGAGCGGCGAAGACGGTCAGGGAAAAGCGCAGCATGATCGAGCCGAACGAGACCCAGCCTCCGCTGATTCCGAGGGGGCCGAACTGCAGGAGGATCTCCCGGTCGAGAAAGGGGTTGAACACGCCGATGAAAAATGCAAAGGGGGCCGCAAGCAGCAGCTTTTTGAACAGCAGTCCGCAAGGGAGGTTGGCGCTGAGCACCAGCACCAGCGGGAAGAGCGTAAACGGGAGGAGCCCGGAAATTTCATACTTGTCGAAGGAGACCACGCTGCAGACGTAGATCAGGGTGGTCACCACCTTGGCCCGGGGGTCCAGGCGGTGAATGGCCGAATCGCGGCTGGCCAGGGTGTCGAGAGCGCCGAGATCGAAAAGCGAGGATTCGATTTTTGCCATCGTGGTTTGCCGTTCTGCTGGTGTTCGGTCGAAGGGGCGGAGGT
>CALZIC010000162.1 GCA_945787285.1 uncultured Desulfuromonadales bacterium | reverse complement strand
GCGAGGGGCCGGGCAGACCCATTGAGAACCCCGCCGTCCGCTGGATGTTTTTCGGGGAATCCGGGAAAAAATGCACGATTGCGCAAGGATAAGGTAAAATAGAGGGCGAGCGTAACCCTGAAGCCGCGGGTTGGGGTTAACAGAAAGGAAGAGTGCACATGGAGCATCTCGACAAAATCATCGAAACCATATCGCTGACCATGGGGGTCGCCTGGGCCAGCGGCATCAATCTTTACGCGGCCATTCTAGTCCTCGGGGGGCTCGCCGCCACCGGCAACATGACCTTGCCGCCAGGGCTTGAGGTTCTGACTGAGCCGATGGTCCTGTTTGCCGCGGCGGTCATGTATTTCGTCGAATTTTTCGCCGACAAGATACCCGGGGTCGATACCGGCTGGGACAGCATTCATACCTTTATCCGCATCCCCGCGGGGGCGATGCTGGCGGCCGGGGCGGTCGGCGATGTGACTCCGGCCGTGGCGATCGCCGCCGGGCTGTTGGGGGGCGGGCTTTCGGCCGGCACCCATGCCACCAAGGCGGGATCGCGGGTGATGATCAACACCTCCCCCGAGCCGGTGACCAACTGGGTCGTTTCGGTGGCTGAGGACGTTGCGGTGATCGGCGGCCTGTGGGCGGCGCTGCATTACCCCTGGGCGTTCGTCGGTGCACTGATCGTTTTCATCATCCTGATGATCTGGCTGCTGCCGAAGATCTGGCGCGGGGTGAAAAAGGTCTTTCAGTTTATCGGCAGGATTTTGAGCGGAAAGCGCGATTACGGAAATGAAGAGGAGGGGTCGGAGATTTGAAAAAAAAGGCGTCAGAAGTCAGAATCCAGAAGCCAGGAGAAGGGCTCTGGTGCTTGACTTGTCCTTCTGGCTCCTGAATTCTGGATCCTGGATTCTCTACTCTGAAATGCTGACCGCCTCGACCGGGCAGACCGGGATGCAGATGCCGTCGAGGTCGCACGATGCGTGGTCGATGACGGCGATATCGTCCTCGAGGGTAATGGCGCCGACCGGGCAGGCCTCGATACAGGTGCCGCAGCCGGTGCAGGTTTCAGAATTTACAACAACTTGCATGAATGATCTCCTTGGGTTGCGTTAAGTCTCAGCAGATGCGGGGCAGCTGTTCGCCGGCCAGCATTTCGATGGAGCGGTGCCCGCCGATGGCGGTGCGCATCAGCACCCTTCCGGCCTCTGTGCCGCTGACCTCGCCGATGATCGCCGCGTCTTTTCCTTCGGGGTGGCGGCGCAGCAGGTTCAGAACGGTTTGCGCGGCCTGCGGGGCGACGACCGCCAGCAGTTTACCCTCGTTGGCGACGAACAGCGGATCGAGACCGAGAATGGCGCAGGCGCCGCTCACCGCTTCGTTGACCGGCAGGCTCGGCTCGTCGAGGGTGATTTCCACCTGCGACTGGCGGGCGATCTCCTTGAGGGTCGTCGCCACCCCCCCCCGGGTCGGGTCGCGCAGCGTATGGACCGAGTCGCCGGCTTCCATGAGCAGATCGGACACCATCCGGTTGAGGGAGGCGCTGTCGGTCCGGATGTCCGATTCTAACTCAAGTCCCTCGCGGCTGGCAAGGATAGCCATGCCGTGATCTCCCAATGTTCCGTTGATGATCACCTTGTCACCGACCTGCGCGCCGCTGCCGCGGATATCGAGGTCGTGATCGAAAACCCCGATACCCGAGGTGTTGATGAAGATCTTGTCCCCCTTGCCGCGGGGAACCACCTTGGTGTCGCCGGTGACGATTTTCACCTGCGCCTGATCGGCGGCCTGTTTCATCGATTTCAGAATCTGCTCCAAATCCGCCAGAGGCAGTCCCTCTTCAAGAATAAAACCGACCGAGATCGCCACAGGGCGCGCCCCGGCCATGGCCAGGTCGTTGACCGTGCCGTTGATCGCCAGGTCGCCGATGTTGCCGCCGGGAAAAAAGATCGGGTCGACCACGTAGGAGTCGGTGGTGAAGGCGAGCCGGCCGCCGTCATGGTGAAGAATCGCCGAGTCGTTCTGGTCGCGTTCTTCCACCTGCGAGAGGATGGGGATGATCAACTCGTCGAGCAGCTGGTGGCTGAGCTTGCCACCGCTGCCGTGACCGAGAAGGATGATGTCGGATGTCATTTGAACTCCAGAAGCGTAATAGGTGATGGGTGACGGGTGATGGGGTAAAAGCATTTACCTATCACCTATCACCCATTACCGGTTTTCAAGTGCCGTACTTGTACTCCGCCGCGCAGGTCCCCTCGCTGGAGACCATGCAGGCGCCGACCGGGGACTCGGGGGTGCAGGCCTTGCGGAACAGGGCGCAGTCTTTCGGGCCGAGCTTCCCCTTGAGGATCTCTCCGCACAGGCACCCCTTCGGTTCCTGGGGGGGCTCCACCTCGACCGGCAGCTTGCGGGCGGCGTCGAAGTCGGCGAAAGCCTCGCGGATGCGCAGCCCGCTGTCGGGGATGCAGCCGATGCCGCGCCAGTCGGCGTCGCACGGCTCGAAGACTTCGGAGAGGATCCGGCGCGCCTTGGCGTTGCCCTCGGGGCGGACAAAGCGGCTGTACTGGATCTCCACTTTCGCCTCGCCGGACAGGGCCTGGCGGGTGAGCATTTCAACCCCCTGCAGCACGTCGAGCGGTTCGAAGCCGGTGATTACGCAGGGAACGTCGTACTTCTCGGCCAGTGGACGGTAACCCTCGGCACCGATCACGGTGCTGACGTGGGCCGGACAGATGTAACCGTCGACCTGCAGCTGCGGGTCGGCGGTGAGCGCAGCCATCGGCGCCGGCATCGTCTTGTTGGCGGCCAGCGCCGAGTAGTTGCCAAGGCCGCGGCGTTTGGCTTCGAGGATCGAGCCGGCAATGGTCGGGGTGGTCGTTTCGAAGCCGACGCTCAAGAAAACCACCTGCTGCTCGGGGTGCTTTTCAGCCAGGGCTACGGCGTCGAGCGGGGAGTAGACGATGCGGATGTCGGCCCCCCTGGCTTTTTCGGCCTGCAGGTTGCTGGTCGAGCCGGGAACCCGGATCATGTCGCCGAAGGTGGCGACGATGGTCTGCGGGCGGCGGGCGAGGGCCACGGCCTGGTCGACGTAGCCGACCGGAGTCACGCAGACCGGGCAGCCGGGCCCGGAGATCAGGCGGATCTTTTCGGGGAGCAGCGAGCGGATGCCGTGCTGGTAGATCGCCATGGTGTGGGTGCCGCAGACCTCCATGAAGGTCAGCTGACGATCGCTGACCGCGACCCGTTCGGAAATGTTCTTTATCAGCTTACGGGCGACTTCGGGATTGCGGAACTCGCTGCCGTACTTCATTCGACCCCTCCGCCGTCGGCCAGAACCTGCCGGAACAGCTCGAGGGTCTCTTCGGCATCGGCCTCGTCGAGCTTTTCAATGGCGAAGCCGGCATGAATCAGCACGAAATCACCCACCTCTACCCCGTCGACCATCATGATGTTCGCTTCGCGCCGGACCCCGTCAATTTCGCAAACCGCCGTATCCTCGTCGATAGTGACGACCCGCATCGGTACTGCTAGACACATAGTAACTCCGTGATTGGTAATTGGTGATTGGTGATTGGTTAAAGGCAAAACCTAAGGGCTAATCACGAATTACGCTTCTTGCTTGCCTGTTCTTTCAGCCAGTCGTACCACTGATCCATCCCTTCGCCGCTGTGGCAGGAGAGTTCGAATATGCGGATATCGGGGTTGACCTGGCGGGCGAAGGCCTTGCATTTTTCCACGTCGAAACGCAGGTGGGGCAGCAGGTCGATCTTGTTGATAAGCATCAGGTCGGCGGCGTGGAACATCCCCGGGTACTTGAGGGGCTTGTCCTCCCCTTCGGTGACCGAGAGGACCGCGACCTTGTGGTCCTCGCCGAGGTCGAAGGAGGCCGGGCAGACCAGGTTGCCGACGTTCTCGATCATCAGGATGCCGGTCGCCTGCAGGTCGAAATGCTCCACCCCGTGGCCGACCATGTGGGCGTCGAGGTGACAGCCGGAGCCGGTGTTGATCTGCTTGACCGGCACCCCGGTGGCGGCGATGCGGTCGGCGTCGTTGGCGGTCTGCTGATCGCCTTCGAGCACCGCAAAGTCGATCTCGCCGCGCAGGTCGGTGAGGGTGCGCTCGAGAATCGAGGTCTTGCCGCTGCCGGGGGAGCTGACCAGGTTGAGGACGAACAGCCCCTTTTCGCTGAAAAGGGCGCGGTTCTTTGCAGCCAGGCGGTCATTCTTGGCCAGCAGGTTTTCTTCGATACGAACGGTTTTGGCAGCGGGCTCGTGGTGATGATGGTGTTCTTCGGTCGGCGTGGGACATCCACAGTCGATGCACATGTTAATCGATCTCCATTTCCTTGACTCTAAGTTCGTCCCCCTGGAGGCGTTCAAGGCTGAACTGGCCGCAGGCCGGACACTCGAAGGTGTACGGCCCCATGGCCGATTCGTCGCCGCACTCACTGCAGCGGCCCCGGCCGGGGGTGCGTTCAATTATCAATTCGGCTCCTTCAAGAAAAGTGCCGTTTACGCACGACTCGAAACAGAACTCCACCGCCTCGGGGACCACCCCGGAGAGTTCGCCGATCTCGACGGTGACCGAGACGACCCGGGTCGCCCCCTGGGCGCGGGCATTCTCTTCTGCGATTTCTACGATGCTGCGGGTAATGCCGACTTCATGCAAAACGCTGAGTTCCCTCTGTGAAAGTGGTTTTGATATCGTCTGCAGCCAGGGCTTAGTCTTCACTGCCAGACTGCCACTATAGGCCTAACCCCCTGAAAAAATCAACTATTCCCATCCCCGGGGGCTCTGGTGAAAAAGTAGTTTTGTTCGCGTTAGTTTGTTGGCATCTCCAAAACATCTGCCATTTTCGTAGGGTGGGGCCTGCCCCACCGAAAATATATCTCCCCCTGAAGTCGATCCCTTTTAACGAGTCAGACTCTTGCGTCCCTTAATTGCTTTCGTAAAGGCAATTCTTTACCATCCGGTGGTTGCGAGTCCTGGTGTTTTTCAGTGGTGGGGCAGGCCCCACCCTACGAAGCTAAGCTCATGAAAAAACAACTTTTCCCATTCCAGGGAAGGGGCTCAATTTAAAAAGTTTGCGGTTTGCCCTGCTCCTTTGCTATCGTGAAAAGATTAAATTGTAGACGGCTTAATCCCCGAAGCAAAAGGCGGCAATTTTGGAACAGGGCAAAATTTTTATCTGCGACGAAGACAGCCAGGCGCTTTCGCACCTCGAAGGTATTCTTGCCGGCCGGGGCCATGCGGTCAGCGGTTTCAGCAGCTTTACGCAGTTGCAGAAAGCCCTCGATGAGCGACCCGACGTAGTGCTGCTCGATGTGGCGGTTCCCGGCCCGGAAGGGCTCAAGTCGCTTCGGGAGATCCGCGCCCTGCGTCCCGAGACGGTGGTTATCCTGATGAGCCCCTTTGCCACCGTGCGCTGCGCCGTTGGCGCCATGAAGCTGGGGGCATGCGATTACCTTGCCAAGCCGGTTCAGGCGGAGGAACTTCTGGCGCTGGTCGAAAAGGAGGTCGAGCGACTTCATCTGCTGGAGGAAAACCGTTCCCTCAAGGCCCAGATCCGCGGCCGCTTCGATCCCGGGCAAGTAATTTTCAAAAGCGCCGCTTTTAAAAAAACTTTTGAACTGGCCCGCAAAGTGGCCCCTTCCGACGCCAGTGTGCTGATTCTCGGCGAAAGCGGCACCGGCAAGGAACTGGTCGCTTCGACCATCCATTTTTCCAGCCATCGAGCAAGCGAGCGGTTCCTTACCGTCAACTGCGCCGCGTTGACCGACACCCTTCTCGAAAGCCAGCTTTTCGGCCATATGAAGGGGGCGTTCACCGGGGCGGTGGCCAACCAGCGCGGCCTGGTCGAAGAAGCCCACAAGGGGACCCTGTTCCTCGATGAGATCGGCGACGTCAGCCCGGCCCTGCAGGCCAAGCTGCTGAGAGTGTTGCAGGAAAAGGAGTTCATGCCGGTCGGCGCGACCAGGGTGCGGCATTCCGATGTGCGCTTTGTCGCCGCCACCAACAAGGACCTGGAGGCCGAGGTGGCGGCCGGCAATTTTCGCGAGGACCTTTTTTACCGCCTTAATGTCGTTACCGTGCAGGTCCCGCCCCTGCGCGAGCGCAGCGAAGACGTCCCTTTGCTGGCCGAGCATTTCGTCGGCAAATTCTCCCCCCGCGGCGGGGTGACCCTGTCGCCGGAAGCCCTGCAGGCCCTGCAGGCGTACCAGTGGCCGGGCAATGTCCGGGAGCTGGAGAATGTGCTCGAAATGGCGGTTATCCTGGCCGGTAACGAGCCGATCACCCTCGAGCACCTGCCGGGCAAGGTGGCCGAAGGGCGGCAGGTGCAGTTCGCTTTGCCCAAGGAGCAGTTGTCGATGGCCGATGTCGAACGGCTCTACATCGAACAGGTGTTGCGGGATACCCGCTTCCACAAGGTAAATGCCGCCCAGATCCTCGATATCTCCCGCAAAACCCTCGATCGAAAGCTTCAGCAGTACGGTCTCACCAAAGACGACCTTTCCTGAATTTATCG